>JAFZXD010000120.1 GCA_017616955.1 Eubacterium sp.
CTTTAACATCAAGTTCTGCCAGTGCTTTCTCAACATCACCGGTTACTTCAGTTTTTACCCCCTTTTCCTTCAAAGCATCCATCATCGAATCTATGTCCGGATGAATACTTTTTTCACAGACTACTTTTTTTGAAAAAATAACCACCTTTATCATGCCATATCTCCTTTGCTGTCACACCACAATAAAACAAATATCTTTTTTATTCTAGCATAATCTTAAAACAAATCAACGGAATCCGCATTTAAATAATTCAAAATGATGGGGTTTTCATGACATTTTCATGACATTTAAATGTCAATTTCGTATAATATATTCTCCATAATTAAAATATAAATTATTAAGGAGTAACATGAAATGGCATTTATTGCGATGATATTTGCATCAATCTTTTTGATTGTTGTAGCACTGGGAATTGGAAGTCTTTTTATAGGCATAATCCTCGATATAATATGGCATTCAAAGAAACGTAAGCAGAAACCAGTATCCAAGGTTTTGAAAGTTTTTGCTATTATTTTTACAGTCTTAGGAATATTACAGGGGATTTGTCCTATAGCAGTTATAGGAATTGGAGCTGCTGCAAGACGGGTAGAACGCCATTCCAGAATATCAGATATTCCGAAGGAAGCTATTGTAAAAATAGATTGTAATTCGGTAAGTAGGTTTGACAGTTTTGATTTTAAAGGAAAACACTATATCCTTGCTTGGGAATTATCCGACCCAAATTATTCGGTAGATTATGATAATAATTCAATAGGAGCGATTGTATACACTGATGGGTATAATTGCAGGATAGCTAAACTAGATAATGAACCAAATAAGGACATCCTGTTACTTGAAGACTATTTAAACCCATTTGTTGTAGAATCGGATATGGATGAACTAAAAGATTATTATCTCCATAGAGCAAAAATAAATTGTGAAGTTCAAAATAATGCGACTGACGAAACTAAAAATGTATCGGAAATAGACATGGAGCGTATATATGCTATAAAAGAATATATTGATTCAAAGGGAGGATTGTCTGAAGGCGAATGGCCAGAAAATGATTCTGATGGGTATTTATATTTCGCTTCAACCGATGAAATATTTAGCTTTTCTATGAGTTACAAAGAAAAGGATCAAGGTCTGGCATTATGTAACAACGAAAATCGTTATGTGATAGTATCAGATGAAGATGCAGAGTACATAAGATCACTTATAAAATAGTAAAAAGGCGAGCTGAATGACAGTTTATAAAACATCATTCAGCCCGCCTTTTCTAAATTATTATATATTATTAATACATTACAGGTTTGTAAATCCCATCAAGTCCTTATCCACTTCTTTTGCAGCTTTTCTTCCTTCTGAGATAGCCCACACAACCAGTGACTGACCACGATGCATATCTCCGACAGTATATACTCCCGGAACGCTTGTTGCATAGCTGCCCTGTTCAGTCTTTACGTTTGTTCTTCCGTCAACTTCTACTCCGAAACCTTCTGTTACATAGCTTTCACTTCCAAGGAATCCGGCTGCAATCAGCACAAGCTGAGCAGGAACCTTCTTCTCACTTCCTTCAACAGGAACCATCATGAAACGACCGGTCTTCTCGTCTTTCTTTGACTCAAGTGAAACAAGCACAACTTCCTTAAGGCGTTTCTCTTTCTTACCGTTATCACCCTTTACTTCTTCGGAAATGAACTCTTTTACTGTAGTCTTATAAACTCTCGGATCCTGTCCAAACTTGAATATAGCCTCTTCCTGACCATAATCGGTTTTCAGGACCTTTGGCCACTCCGGCCATGGATTTGAATCAAGTCTTTCTGTTGGAGGACATGGCATCATCTCAAGCTGTGTTACAGACTTAGCTCCCAATCTGACACATGTACCGACACAGTCATTTCCCGTATCACCACCACCGATTACTATAACATCTTTATCTTTAACTTCTTCGTAAGGCTTCTTCAGTATCTCAAAATCTGTATCCAAAAGACTCTTTGTTACCTTTCCAAGGAAATCAACTGCAAAATATATTCCCTTTGCATCTCTTCCAGGTGCATTTATATCTCTTGGATTTGAAGCTCCGCATGCAAGGATAACTGCATCGTACTCTTTCTTTAATTCCTCTGCCGAAACATAAGAAACCTTATCAGAAAACTTTGTATCAATCTTCTTGCTGCCACATACATTTACACTTGTTTTAAACTCGATTCCGGCTTGTTCCATAAGCTTGATTCGTCTGTCTATAACATCTTTTTCAAGCTTCATATTAGGAATTCCATAACGAAGAAGTCCACCTATACGGTCACTTCTTTCATATACAGTAACCTGATGTCCACGGCTGTTAAGAAGCTGTGCAGCCGCAAGTCCGGAAGGACCGCTACCTACTACTGCTACTTTTTTTCCGGTTCTTACAGCCGGAGTTATTTCTTTAACCAGATCATTATCAAATGCAAATTCAATGATAGCCTTTTCATTTTCTTTCGTAGAAACCGGCTCCTGATGAAGTCCACAAGTACATGCTTTCTCGCAGAGAGCAGGACATACTCTTGAAGTGAACTCAGGGAAACTGTGTGTTATCGAAAGTCTTCTGTATGCAAGCTCCAAGTTACCGTCTGCACCCAGTTCATTCAGCTCGGGAACAAGGTTATTAAGCGGACATCCCGAAGCCATTCCGGCTATCATAAGCCCCGCCTGACAAAACGGAACGCCGCAGTTCATACATCGTGCCGCCTGATTCTGTTGTTCTTTTGCATTAAGTCTTTCGTGAAATTCATTAAAATTCTTGATTCTTTCTTTTTCAGAAATAGCAGGAGCATCTACTCGCTCATATTCTAAGAAACCTGTTGGTTTTGCCATATTTCAATCCTCTTTCCATAACTAAGATTCTGCTTTTATACTTTAGCCGACAAGCTCTGTGAAAGCTTCAATCTGTGCCTTTTCATGTGACATACCCTGCTCTTCAAACTGAGCTGTAAGATGAAGCATTTCCTTGTAGTCATTAGGAATAATCTTCTTGAACTTACCTACGTATTCTTCGAAATCTTCAAGAATTCTCTTTCCTTTTTCGGAACCTGTATACTTAACATGATTCTCAATCATTACTTTCAGTTTTTCTTTATCGTTCTTTGATTCGATCTTCTCCATAAGAACCAGCTGCTTGTTGAGGTTCTTGTACAGAGTATTCTCTTCATCAAGAACATATGCGATTCCACCGCTCATACCTGCGGCAAAGTTCTTGCCTGTAGGTCCGAGAATAACAGCACATCCACCTGTCATATATTCGCATCCGTGCTCTCCGACACCTTCTACTACTGCAGATGCACCGGAATTTCTTACGCAGAATCTCTCACCTGCAACACCGGCTATATAAGCCTCTCCGGATGTAGCTCCGTAGAGTGCGACATTTCCGATGATGATATTCTCTTCAGCGTTATAACCTGCATTTTCAGGTGCATGAACGATCAGCTTACCACCTGAAAGTCCTTTTCCGAAGTAGTCATTGCTGTCACCCACAAGGTTAAGTGTAAGACCTGATGGGATAAATGCACCAAAGCTCTGTCCACCTGCTCCCGTACAGTTGATTACAAATGTATCTTCACCGAGTCCTTCTGGGAAGTTTCTGGTAATCTCTGCTCCGAGTAGTGTTCCAAATGTTCTGTCTGTATTTGTAAGATTTATACTTATTTCATTCTTCTTAGCATTCTTTGAGCTGCTCTTTCCTGAAGATTCAAGCACTGACTTAACAGCCTTATCCTTCAGAAGTACCTTCTCATCCTTAGTCTCTTCAAGTTTGAAGTCATAAGCCTTCTCACTGTGGAATGTCTGAAGTTCTCTGTCAATTCCTGACATATCTACGAGAATCTGTTCAAGATTCATCTCTGCCTCTGAATCAGTAAGACCTTCTTTAACCTTCAGAAGATCTGTTCTACCTACAAGCTCATCTATGCTTCTTACACCAAGCTTAGCCATGTATTCACGAAGCTGTTTAGCAACGAAGTACATGAAGTTCTCAACATATTCCGGCTTTCCTCTGAATCTCTTTCTGAGTTCCGGATTCTGTGTAGCAACTCCCATAGGACATGTATCATTCTGACATACTCTCATCATTACGCATCCCATAGTTACCAGTGGAGCTGTTGCAAATCCAAATTCTTCAGCACCAAGAATAGCTGCGATTGCTACGTCTCTTCCGCTCATGAGCTTTCCATCAGTCTCGATAACGACCTGATTTCTGAGTCCATTTGAAAGAAGTGTCTGATGTGTTTCTGCAAGACCCATCTCCCATGGAAGACCTGCATTATGGATTGAGCTGAGTGGAGCTGCACCTGTACCGCCATCGTATCCCGATACAAGGATAACCTGGGCACCTGCCTTAGCAACACCGGCTGCAACCGTACCAACACCGGCTTCCGAAACAAGCTTAACCGATATTCTTGCCTGCTTGTTGGAACATTTGAGATCGTATATAAGCTGTGCAAGATCTTCTATCGAATATATATCATGATGTGGTGGTGGAGATATAAGGCTCACACCCGGAGTTGAATGTCTTGTCTTTGCAATCCAAGGATAAACCTTCTTGCCCGGAAGATGTCCACCTTCACCCGGCTTTGCTCCCTGTGCCATCTTTATCTGAATCTCTCTGGCACTTACCAGATACTTACTTGTTACACCGAATCTACCACTTGCAACCTGCTTTATGGCAGAACTTCTGTCATTCTTAGTTCCGGCTGAAGCGATTCTCTCATCACTCTCTCCACCTTCACCACTGTTTGACTTTCCGTGAATGTGATTCATCGCTATAGCAAGAGTTTGATGAGCTTCTTCTGAGATAGATCCGTAAGACATAGCTCCAGTCTTGAATCTCATCATGATTGACTCTTCACTCTCAACCTCGTCAAGAGGAACTCCCTGTTCAGGATAATTAAACTCCATAAGACTTCTGAGATAACCTGTCTTCTCAGAGTCAACCATTTCGGTATACTCCTTGAACTTCTCATAGTTACCTTCTCTTGTTGAAAGCTGAAGCATATGTATGGTCTGTGGATTATATCTGTGGTTTTCACCCTGACTGCGGAACTTGTGTCTTCCCATAGCGGTAAGTTCAAGATTAACCGGAAGTCCAAGTGGGTCAAATGCCTTACTGTGCTGTGCATCTACAGCAGCAGCGATATCATCCAGTGTGATTCCACCAACACGGCTAACCGTACCTGTAAAGTACTCATCTATAACTTCCTTTGAAACACCTATTGCTTCAAACATCTTGCTGCCCTGATATGACTGAATGGTTGAGATACCCATCTTGGAAGCAATCTTAACTATTCCGTTAAGAACAGCCTTGTCATAGTCATCAACTGCAGCATAGTAATCTTTATCAAGTATTCCATCCTCGATAAGCTCACCGATAGTTGCGTGAGCAAGATATGGGTTAACTGCTGATGCACCATATCCGAGAAGTGTTGCGAAATGATGTACCTCGCGTGGCTCACCTGACTCGAGGATGATAGACATTGCAGTACATTTTCTAGTCTCTACCAGATGCTTATGAACAGAAGCAACTGCAAGAAGAGAAGGAATAGCAACATGGTTTTCATCCACGCCTCTGTCTGAAAGAATAAGTACGCTTGCGCCC
>JAFZXD010000121.1 GCA_017616955.1 Eubacterium sp.
ACTAATGACAATATCGCTTTTAAATAAGGTTAACACATATGTATATTATAAAAACGGTTTACAGGAAAAACTTTGTGATTCATCACTAATCGTAAAGTTATGTTTGCTTGTATATGCTATATGTGCATTAACCCTTCTTATAAAGCGTATTATTAATTCTGCAGAGATTTCACCTAAGATAGTTGCTATTATTACGATGTTAGGTATTGTTCTTCTGGCCGGAGTACTTGTTATAGTAGGATTAAAAAGAGGAAGTTCACTTTTTACATTTGATTACAGATGGGGTACATTCAGAGGATACATTTGGAGTAAATGTTTTAAGGAATATGGTGAAGCCGATCTGATTCATAAGATATTCGGATACGGAAATGAAACTACCGGAATAATAATGAATAGAAAATACTATGATGAGATGCTTGATCTGACCGGAAAAGTATTTGATAATGCGCATTCGGAACCAATACAGTATTTGTTTACAACAGGTGCATTTGGTCTGATTGCATATATAGGCATGATCATTACTTCGTTTTGGACTATATTTAAGAATTTTAAGGGTGAAGAGTTTTTTGGCGCATGTCTTCTGAGTGTTGTGGGATATTTTTCACAAAGCCTTGTTGACATTAACCAGCCGATCACAACACCATTATTCTTTGTATTATTGGCGGTTTGCGTCGGATGTGCCAGAAGTGCTAAGGACGTCAAAGAGTAGAGTTTACTCATTGATATAAATATGAAAAAATCGGAGATAATATATATGATAAAATGGATTAAGGAGATGTTAATTAAATATCGGGAGATTATCAGTTACCTGATCGTAGGTGGTCTTACGACGGTTGTGAGTTTGGGAGTATACTATGCCTGCGTTTTTACATTTCTTGATCCCAATAGCGCTGTGCAGCTTCAGGCGGCAAATATTATCTCATGGATTGCTGCAGTTACATTTGCTTACTTTACAAACAGAAGGTTTGTATTTGAAAGTAAAAATGAAAATATGCTTAAAGAAGCTGCAGCATTTTTTGCAGCCAGAATAGGAACACTTCTCATGGATATGGGAATTATGTTTTTATTTGTAACGGTATTTGGATTTAATGACAAGATAATGAAACTTGTTGTTCAGGTTGTGGTTACAGTGGCGAACTACATATTTAGTAAATTTCTTGTATTTAACAAAAAAGAAGAGGCTGACAATAAATCGGAAGAACAGTTAACGGAGGAATAAAAAAGTGAGATATCCCAATAACTATGTTGATTCTATAAAAGAAGTTATAAAAAACATTCCGGACAGAGATAAGCTGAAAGGTTCTGAAGTCCTTGTTACGGGAGCAACCGGACTTATCGGTTCGGCGGTATGCGATATACTTGTTACTCTTAACAGAGAAGAGAACTATGGAATGAAACTTCTTTTTGCAGGCCGCAATAAAGAAGCGCTTAAGAATAGATTTGAAGAGTATGAAGAGGGAAATGATTTCTTCTTCGTTCAGTATGATGCTACACTTAGTGAGCAGAAAGAGAAGATTCAGGCAGACTATGTAATCCATGGTGCCAGCAATGCAGATCCTGCTAAGATATCAGGTGAACCTGTGGAAACAATGCTTGCTAATATTCAGGGACTCAGCAGTCTTATATCAGCGCTTGATAAAGATGTCCTGAAAAAGGTTCTGTATATCTCTTCAAGTGAGGTATATGGTGTAAATGAAAAACAGGAACCTTACAGAGAAGAACAGCTTGGATATGTTGATATTCTCAGTCCGAGATCTTCATATCCTAGTTCAAAAAGAGCTGCGGAAACATTATGCGTAGCATATGCTGAAGAGTATGGAATAGAAACTGTTATGGTTCGTCCGGGACATATCTACGGACCGACTGTAAAACCATCAGACAGCCGTGCATCTGCACTGTTTTCACTTAAAGCTGTTAATGGTGAAGACATAGTTATGAAGAGTAAAGGCGAACAGCTCAGATCATATACTCATGTACTCGACTGCGCATCGGCTATTCTTGCTGTACTTATAAAGGGTGAGAATAAAAATGCATACAATATATCTGCTTCGCAGGCTATAGTAACTATCAGAGAGATGGCAGAAGCTTTTGCCAAAGCGGGAAATGTTAAGATAGTATTTGAACTTCCTACAGAAGCAGAGACCAAGTCATATAATAAGATGCCTTGTTCAGCACTTAATTCCGAAAAGATTGAGGCTCTTGGATGGAAGGCGCACTTCGATATGGAAGCAGGTGCGGTTCAGACTGTGGAAATGATGAAAGAACTTAAGTAAGGATTATATATGGATAGAGAAAAAATGCTGAGTAATCCGAAGGAAACTATCCGGGTTATTCAGGAGAATAACTTCACATTCAGAAAGAGTTATGGACAGAACTTTCTTATCGATTCGCGCGTACTTGATAAGATTGTGAGTGCGGCAGAGATAGATTCGGATACCGAGGTACTTGAGATAGGCCCCGGAATCGGAACGCTGACTCAGTATCTGGCTGAGGCTGCTAAGGCAGTAACTGCTGTTGAGATAGACGATAAGCTTATCCCGATCCTTGAGAAAACTCTTGCAGAATACGATAATGTGCGAGTAATACATGGCGATATATTAAAACAGGATATAGCAAGTATCTTCGAAGGAAGACATTTCAAAATAGTTGCAAATCTTCCTTACTATATCACTACACCTATCATCATGAGTCTGCTGGAATCAAGAGTGCCCGCTGATTCGATTACAGTTATGATTCAGAAGGAAGTTGCCGAGAGAATGATGGCGTCACCCGGAACAAAGGATTACGGAGCATTATCACTTGCGGTTCAGTTTTATGCTGAACCTTACATCGCGGCAAATGTCCCACCTAACTGCTTTATGCCCCGTCCTAATGTCGGCTCTGCAGTTATAAGACTGAAGAGACTAGAGACTCCACCGGTTCAGGTGAAGGATGAAAAGCTTATGTTCTCACTTATCAGAGCTGCATTCAATCAGAGAAGAAAAACTCTGGCAAATGCTGTAAAGAATTTTGAGGGACTTCAGTATTCCAGAGAAGAAGTTGAGACGGCTATAAGAAGCATAGATCTTGATGAGAGAATACGTGGCGAGGCTATG
>JAFZXD010000122.1 GCA_017616955.1 Eubacterium sp.
GAATGATATTGAAAAGGCCAATAGGAAAACTGTTGATCCAGATTTGCTACAGAATTTACATGATAAATGCAATCTTAGTATGGATTATATTTTTGGATATGAGACAGAATTTCCAAATTACGAGAATAAAAATGCTTGTATTTACTCAGGTTTATCTATAGATTCAATTGAACTATTACATTCGTTTGCTCTCGCCAAAAATGAATATATACCGCCTCTTGAAACTCTATTAAGTGAAGAAGAAATAAAAAAAAGAGATAATAAGATTTCTAAGAAAAATGAGGCTGAATGGATACTAACTATATTAGAGGTTTTATTAAATACAGTAAATGAGAATAATGATTCTTATTTATGTTCTAATATCCTGTTTGATTTATATATGATAGCTGTTGTTAGAACAGCAAATCTTCAAGGAATTAGAGCTGGAATGGTAAGTGAAGATGATGATAATTTTCAGATTATGAATAAGTCTGAGAATCTATATATAGATAGTATTACAATGATAGATACTTTTGGCGCAAGTCATAAGCTTGAAATTGATAAAATACATAAGCAAATTTGGAAAAACAGACTTTACAATGACATTGAAAAATTTATTTCACTAATACAGGATAAATATGTGAAAGAGGATGTTTCGGTAAATCGTATTCCAGATCATAAATTGTTTGATTTTGGTTAAATTGAAAGCCGCCTCACGCTATAAATGTGAAACGGCTTTTTGTTTTCTGTTTCAGGGCTTTGTTAATTGGGAAGTGAGTCAAAGCCCTGTATATGAAAGATGTTAGTTATCAGAAGTAAAGGTCACGCTTGCCTTCGTTGATCATGGCAAGACGCTTCTCACATGTCTCGCGAGCAGCAGGATTAGGGATGTTCTGAAGCTCTCGAGCGATGAGTTCCTCACCGATACGCTTAGTGTCTTCAGAAGCGTAGTCGTTAAGATACTCTCTTAATGTCAGAAGTGCATTAGGGTGGCAGCAGTTCTGG
The DNA here is from genome assembly GCA_017616955.1 of Eubacterium sp. GTDB lineage: Bacteria > Bacillota > Clostridia > Lachnospirales > Lachnospiraceae > Eubacterium_Q. The sequence continues at coordinate 985 of JAFZXD010000122.1, forward strand.
ATCTGCTTGCTCTTGCAAAGTGCCATGAATCTGTCTCCCGTTCTGCCTTCACGGTAACATGCAGTACAGAATGAAGGAATATACTTCATCTCCATGAGCCAGTGAACTACCTCATCGAGAGTTCTGTTATCAGATACATCGAACTGAGCTGAGTTGTCTTCCTCAGGCTCCGGTTCAGCATAACCGCCGACGCTTGTCCTGGAAGCACCGGAGATCTGTGAAACACCAAGGTGGATAACCTTTTCGCGAACTTTCTTGGACTCTCTTGTAGAGATGATCATACCTGTATAAGGAACTGCGATACGGATAAGTGCGCAGATCTTAGCGAATGTCTCATCATCGATACCGTTGTCGAAAGCAGAAGGATCAATGTCATCAGCCTTCTTGATACGCGGAACAGAGATCGTGTGTGGACCTACGCCGTGAACAGCCTCGAGGTGCTCAGCGTGCATGAGAAGTCCTGCGAATTCGTACTTATAGAGCTCGAGTCCGAAGAGAACACCGAGACCAACATCATCGATACCGCCTTCCATAGCACGGTCCATAGCCTCAGTATGATAAGAGTAGTTGTGCTTAGGTCCTGTCGGATGGAGCTTCTCATAACTTTCCTTATGATATGTCTCCTGGAAAAGAATATAAGTTCCGATTCCTGCTTCCTTAAGCTTTCTGTAGTTCTCGACTGTCGTAGCAGCGATATTAACGTTAACACGGCGAATAGCACCGTTCTTGTGCTTGATGGAATAGATAGTGTTGATACACTCAAGGATATATTCGATAGGATTATTAACAGGATCTTCACCTGCTTCGATAGCAAGACGCTTGTGACCCATATCCTGAAGTGCGATAACTTCCTTCTTAACTTCTTCCTGTGTGAGCTTCTTTCTGCAGATGTGCTTGTTCTTCATGTGGTAAGGGCAGTATACACAGCCGTTTACACAGTAGTTAGAAAGATACAAAGGTGCGAAAAGAACGATCCTGTTGCCGTAGAAGTCCTTCTTGAACTGCTCGGCAAGAGCGTACATCTTCTGAACTCTTTCCTCATCTTCGCACGCAAGAAGTACAGACGCATCACGGTGTGACAGGCCTTTTCTCTCTTCAGCTTTCTTTAAGATGGAATCAACTAATTCTAGATTATTCTTATTGGCTTCGGCATAAGCGAGAGTCTCTTCGATCTCCTCATGATTAATAAAATCCTCAGCCTTGAGCGATTTTGGATCGTACATATTCAATTATCCTTTCTTCAGAGTCAGATCATTCTTTCTCTTTAGTCTGATAGGTTATATCATATTTAAATTAAATATTCAATTGTCTTCGAAAAGAGCGTTGGAATAAGCCGTTTTTGCCGATATTCCTTCGAGTCTTCCGATCTTGCCCGAAAGCGCGCTGATCACATCCTGCGGTGCGTCGACTGACAGGCAGATGATGCTTATCCCTCTTTTGTGATAGGGAATTCCCATCCTTCCGATAACGTAGTCTGAGTATTCTGAGATGATATGGTTGAGATCTTCAATAGAGGTCTTGTTTTCGATTATGATGCCGATAACGGCAACTCTCTGCTGCATATTATGCCTCCGGGTCAAGTTTTACTTGATGATAACACACCGCTTGAAAAAATAAATTTTAATGCAACAATATTTATTAGACATTCGTAACTAAAGTGGAAGAAACTATGAAAGGACAGTAATCATGCGCAGAAATTCCAATTTTATCCGCCAGGTATCCATGGTGCTCTTAAGCGTCATCCTGATACTTGGAACAGTTACGTTCATCGCACCTGATTCTTATCTTCGTGCGGACACCAAAGACGGTGAGATCGTAAATGTTACTTCAACGGTCAATGTCAGAAAAGAACCAACTACCAAGTCTGACGTTGTCGTTTCTATCCCTAATGCCACAAAGCTTCAGGTAACCGAGACAGTTAATGCTAAGTCAGGTGATACCTCAGGATCAGCTAAGTGGTGTAAGGTTACAGTAAAGGTCAACAACCAGACCTATACAGGTTATGTCGCAGAGACATATGTCAAGATCTCTCAGACAACTACAACTCCTACGACAACAACCACCCCAACAACTACAACAACTCCTACACCGACATCGACTCCATCGAACGACACGGCTTTCGAGGATCAGATCAAAGCTTTCCC
>JAFZXD010000123.1 GCA_017616955.1 Eubacterium sp.
ATGAAGATATTCAGGCAGAGGTAGATGGTCTCATCAGTGATAACACTACTGAGAACCAGATTAAAGACAGAGTTGCTTCCATGGGAGATGCTGTTAATATCGACTATGTTGGATATGTTGATGATAAAGCATTTGAAGGTGGCGACACACAGGGACAGGGAACAGTTCTTACACTTGGTTCAAAACAGTACATTGATACTTTTGAAGAGCAGGTTGCCGGACACAGCCCCGGAGATGCATTTGATGTAAATGTAAAGTTCCCGGATGATTACGGTAACAAGGAACTTGCAGGTAAGAATGCTAAGTTCGAGACAAAGCTTAACTACATCGTTGAGAAGGTTGAGCCAAAGCTTGATGATGCTCTTATAGCAAGCGCTACAGATTATAAGACAGTAGATGAGTTCAAGAAGGCTACAAGAGAGCATCTTGAAGAGCAGGCAAAAGAGAATGACCTTTCAGCTGATAAGAATTCTGTTATAAGCAAGGTTGTTGAAGCTGCTACTGTTTCAGAGTATCCTGAGCAGCAGGTAACTGACAGAATCCAGAAGATGGTTGACAGTGTATCACAGGCTGCTGAGTCAAACGGAATGAGTCTTGGTGATTATCTCAAGAACTTCGGTTACGATGAGGAAACATTCAAGGCACAGGTTAAGGAATCAGTTGAATCATATATTCGTGAGAGAATGATCATTCTTACAATCGCCGGAAAAGAAGGACTTAAGGCTTCTGAAGATGAAGTAGAGGCTAAGAAGCAGGAGCTTCTTGATCAGTCAGGACTTCAGAACATTGATGATCTTAAGGCTCAGTACGGATATGAAGACGATGACTTTGAATATGAAATCGTATACAACAAGGTAGTTGATTTTGTATATGAGAATGCTAAGGCAGTTGCTGCTACAGGTTCAGATGCAGAAGTTAATACTCCTGCAACTGCTGAGGCAACAACAGAGGCTTCTTCAGAAGAAACAACAGAAGCTACTACAGAAGCAACTACTGAAGCTACAACTGAGCAGGAATAATATACACGCCAAACGAAAGATATCTTAATATAGATATTTAATCGTTGACATAGTTTGACTAAAATGTTAAACTCTTTGGTGCGTTTTCAAAAATGTGTCAATCGCGGAGACGCAGATTGACACATTTTGCAGATGTGGCGGAATTGGTATACGCGCATGATTCAGGTTCATGTCCACATTACGTGGGTTCGGGTTCGAGTCCCGTCATCTGCATAATATAGATTGCCTTTTTGTAGTAGCTACGTGTTACATAAAGAGCGAGGGAAGCTTGCTTACCGGAGCGTTTTATGGAAGACGGAGCGTACCTGCAAAGCAGGAATTTAAACGCATGAAATAAGCCAGCCTGCGAAGCAGGTGGTAGAGTGTGCTTGCACACGGGGCTTATGAATGCATGTTTAAATTACTACAAAAAAGCTTGGAACAAATGAAATTTAGTACCCTCGAAAGGAGCCCATTATGGCAGAAGAAAAGAAGAATATCCTTACCTATGAAGGACTTAAAAAACTCGAAGATGAGTTATCAGACCTTAAGGTTAACCGCCGTCGTGAGGTTGCTCAGAAAATCAAAGAAGCACGTGAACAGGGAGACTTATCAGAGAACGCTGAGTACGATGCAGCTAAAGATGAGCAGAGAGACATCGAAGCTCGTATAGCTGAGATTGAGAAGATACTCAAAAACGTTGAAGTTATAGATGAAGACAGTCTTGATACAGAGTCGGTAAACTTCGGATGTACAGTTCATTTCGAAGACATGGAGACTAAACAGGAGTATACATACAAACTTTCCGGTTCAACCGAGTCGAATATACTTGAGGGAAGTATATCAAATGAATCACCGGTAGGCTCAAAGCTGATAGGTTCAAAGGTTGGACAGGTTATCACTATTGATGCTCCGGATGGTGGCAAGTACAGCTACAAGATACTTGACTTTACCAGAAACTAATTCTTATGAAGAATATACCGGCCGCTGGAGTTTTTCCGGCGGCTTTAATATTTTATCATTTATATTTATATAATAGAATGTGAGGAATATATAATATGGCAGATCAGAATAATCAGAACAAGAACAACGGTCAGGGACAGCAGCAGGATCTTAATCAGCTTCTCAAGGTTCGTCGTGAGAAGCTAGCGAATCTTCAGGAAGCAGGAAAGGATCCTTTTGTTATAACAAAGTATGATCAGTCTTACCACACAGAGCAGGCAAGACAGGAATATATCGCACTTGAAGAGAAACTTCTTGTTGGAAAGGATATGCCGGATACAGAAGGCATGGAGCCTGAAGAAGCTAAGGCAGTTAAGACAGAAGCTTATAATGAAAGACGTGCTATCATGGATGCAAATCCTATAAAGGTAAGCATTGCTGGTAGAATGATGTCTAAGCGTGTAATGGGAAAGGCTTCATTCTGTAATGTACAGGATAAGAGTGGAAATATTCAGGTATTTGTTGCCAGAGATGAGATCGGAACAGATGAATATGCAGATTTCAAGAAGCTGGATGTTGGTGATATCATCGGTGTTACAGGTTATGTATTCCGTACTATGATGGGAGAAGTTTCTATTCATGCTGATAGTGTGACCCTTCTTTCAAAGTCTCTCCAGATTCTTCCGGAGAAGTTCCACGGACTTACTAATACAGATATCAGATATCGTCAGAGATATGTGGATCTTGTAATGAATGCAGATGTAAAGGAAACATTTATCAAGAGATCGAAGATCATATCAACTATCAGAAGATTCCTTGACGATCAGGGATTCATGGAAGTTGAAACACCTATGCTTGTATCAAATGCAGGTGGAGCTGCAGCTCGTCCATTCGAGACACATTTCAATGCACTTGATGAAGATCTTAAGCTTCGTATATCACTTGAGCTCTACCTCAAGAGACTTATCGTTGGTGGTATGGAGAGAGTATACGAGATCGGTCGTGTATTCCGTAACGAGGGTGTTGATACACGTCACAATCCGGAGTTCACACTTATGGAGCTCTATCAGGCATTTACAGATTATCATGGTATGATGGATCTTACAGAGGCGATGTACAGACATATCGCTCAGGAAGTTAACGGTTCAACTACTATTACATATCAGGGAGTAGAGATGGATCTCGGTAAGCCATTCGAGAGAATCACTATGGTTGACGCTGTTAAGAAGTACAGCGGAGTAGACTGGAACGAGGTTGCTGATCTTGAGCAGGCGCGTGCACTTGCTAAGGAACATCACATCGAATTCGAAGACTTCCACAAGAAGGGTGATATCCTTAACCTCTTCTTTGAGACATATGTAGAAGAGCACCTGATTCAGCCTACATTCGTTATGGATCATCCTATTGAGATCTCACCTCTTACAAAGAAGAAGCCGGAGAATCCGGAATACGTAGAGAGATTCGAGTTCTTCATGAATGGTTGGGAGATGGCTAATGCTTACTCAGAGCTTAACGATCCTATCGATCAGAGAGAAAGATTTGCAGCTCAGGATGCACTTGCAGCAGCAGGTGATGACGAAGCTAACCATACAGACGAAGACTTCCTCAATGCGCTTGAAGTAGGTATGCCACCTACAGGAGGAATCGGATACGGAATCGACCGTCTTGTTATGATCATGACAGACAGCCCTGCCATCAGAGACGTACTTCTGTTCCCGACACTTAAGTCAGAGAAGAAGTAAAGCCGGTATTTATAAGGCTTTGCAGACATTTATAACCGCTTATGTACCAATATGTGTACCAATTTGGCATGGGTAAGTACCCGATAATATGGTTATTAAACACTTATAAAACCGAGATAGTGAACACTGATTACTAAGCACTTTCTGAAACAAAACGTTTTGGAAAGTGCTTTTCTTTTAGTTTGATTTGGAGGTTTTATAATGGGGAAGAATATAAAGTTTGATTATTATTACGGAAAGGAAGCGGATCAGTTCAGCTTTTACAGAATACCTAAGCTGCTATTCACAGATGAGCATTTTAAGGGCTTGTCAAATGATGCAAAGCTCCTGTATGGCCTTATGCTGGATAGGATGTCACTTTCTATGAAGACAAGGAGTCGGGAAATCATACCCGAATAATACTAATATAAATAAAACTGATAATAGTAAAACTAATCTTATCAATTGAAAGAATAGGAGGAGATAGATGGCAGGAAGTAAGAAGGCAAAAATTATAAAAATCTTATAGCTATATATAGTTTTTATGTATATATATCATTCTGTTATAAGAAGAAAACGTGTGATATTATAAAAAAAACAATTATAGTCTGATACTAAAGATATAATTTTTTGGCAGAGGATAAAACTATGATTCCTGATATTAAAGATTCTACTAAAGAAGAAAGAGAATCCTATATTAAAGATAGATTTAAATGTATAAGTGACTGTGACAGCTGTGGAATATGTGCGATGTATAAAAATCAGGATCCGTTGCTAGTATATAAGGATTATATAGATGGAGTTCGTGATTTTCAGGATATAACAAATGATTATCGGTAGTTCGAATAAAGGAAGGTGGTAGTGATTATGGAAGGTATAAAATCAATTCTGATAAAAGATACGACCAGAGAAGAAAGAATTCGGATAGTCAATAAATCTTTAGAGGTGTGCGGGCAGGAATGTCAGTTTTGTAATGGATGCGATAATATAGGTGGTGGAAGGACAGAAACATTCTATCAGCCATATATTGACGGAGAAAAGGAACTAAGAGAAATAAATGCAGAGTATATTTCAGGAAGGGTAAAGGGATAAGATAAATGATATCAAGAGAAGAAGCTTTTTCACTTTTAAAGAAGTATAATAAGGAATCCTTTCATATTCAGCATGCGTTAACTGTTGAAGCTGTGATGAAATGGTATGCAGAGGAACTGGGATATGGTGAAGAAGCAGAATACTGGGGAATTGTTGGACTTCTTCATGATATAGATTTTGAATTATACCCAGATGAACATTGTTTAAAGGCGCCAGAGCTCCTAAGAGAAGGTGGTGTTAGTGATGATATAATTCATGCTGTATGTTCACATGGATATGGAATAACAGTTGGTAATGGTGTGACTATTGATGTAGAGCCGACTAGAGAAATGGAAAAGGTTTTATTTGCTGCAGATGAACTAACTGGTCTTATCGGTGCAGCTGCTCTTATGAGACCTTCCAAGAGTACTAAGGATATGGAACTGAAATCCCTTAAGAAAAAATATAAGAGTAAAGGCTTTGCAGCTGGTTGTTCCAGAGAAGTTATAGAGAGAGGTGCTGAGCAACTTGGTTGGGATCTTGATAAATTACTAGAATTGACGCTTCGAGCTATGGCAGCAACCGAAGATATTCTTAATGAGGAAATGGTTTTAGAACAGTAAAATAAAACTAATTAAGCTAGGCTTTATAGTGTTGATAATCCTTTTCTTTATAAAGAATACCATAGATACGTGCATAACCGTTAGGGGAATGCTGCTGATGATGTGATATAAAATAATTAGCACTCACCTCTTGACAGTGCTAACAAATGGTGCTATAACATAGTCAGAACAAAGGAATAGAGAAGATTCCGATAAAGAATCCAAACGCTCCTTCCCTTGCTCATGAAACATATTATTATATATTTTTCTTGAGAAGGAGGAATGACTTATGTTACTACCTAGTATTTTTGGAGAAAACTTATTGGATGATTGGATGGAATTTCCAAGGTTTGATTTCGGTGATATTGACCGCAAGCTTTATGGAAAACGAGCTGCACAGGTCATGAAGACGGATGTGCATGAGCATGATGACAAGTACGAACTGGACATTGATTTGCCAGGATTTAAGAAAGATGAGATTAAGCTCACACTTGAAAATGGTTATCTGTCAGTAAGTGCTGCAAAGGGACTTGATAAGGATGAGAAAGACAAGAAAGGCAAGATTATCCGTCAGGAACGTTATGCAGGTGCTATGCAGAGAAGCTTCTATGTAGGAGATGCAGTTAAACAGGAAGATGTAAAGGCTAAGTTCGAGGATGGAGTGCTAAAGCTTTCAATTCCAAAGAATGAAACAGAAAAACTTCCAGAAAAACAGTATATAGCCATTGAAGGATAATATGTAATTAATGGGATATCGTGGTTGTACCTGATTGGGACGGCCGCGGTATCCCGTTTTTTATATAATAGGAAACTGCGCCTGACGGCGCAGCCTTGAATGAAAGATGCCCGCCTTTGGGCGGGCATAGAAAGAACACGTTTGTTTTAGAAGATATAAAAACCTTCTTCTCCAAACTCATCGTCTTCATCTTCATTTAAAAAGTAATCCATGTCGAGCAGGTCGCTGTCACTCATGTGTTTTATATCGTTGGCAGTCATCCCTTCAGGGGGATTTTGGATATATTTGTTTCTTAGTCTCTCGAGAAGTATTTTGTCCATAGTTTTTTCTCCGTTTTCTATTTATAGTATCACAGACGGAGAATACTGTGAAGTAAACTTAAGCAGGAGCCCTGGCCTTTGCCATTGTTTTATTATACATTTCTTCGAGAGATATATGTTTATGATTATACTGAAGTTCTTGGAAAGACATTGTCTCTCCACAGTTAGGGCATTTTAAAGGATCGTATCCAAAGGACATAAAAATGTTATTTCTCCAGTGAGAGTGACTTATGATGTATTTGCGATAACCCGGTTTTATAGCTCTGTTAAGTTTTGAAAGGGATTCTTTATGCTGGGCGTATATACCGTAGTACCGAATCATTTTGAAGTGTTTTTCGGGGATATGTCGAATTAGTCTTTCTATGAATTCAAGGGCAGGGATTGTTTCTTCTACATATTTATCATCTTCGTGCCTATTGTAATGAAATGTTACATTTTCACCATCGTACTTGTCGATGCGAGAAGTGGCTATTACGGGACGGCCTAGATATCTTCCGATATATTTGGTTACAACTTTAGGATCACATCGGTTAGGTTTGGCGTAAACGTAAAAACCATGTTCATGGTTCCTGTAGCAAGAAGCTTTTACTCTTTTAAAATTGGGATCATCAATGTTCTTTTCCAATTCATTAAGCAGGACGGTTCGAAATGCATTTCTAAGATAAGTGTAGTTGAAATGAGTTTTAGCTCGCCACATACCAGATTTACCTATGCCTCCTTCGGAGAGAAGACAGTGAATGTGAGGGTTCCATTTTAAATCTCTGCCAAAGGTGTGAAGAACAAGTATAAAGCCGGGAGTAAA
>JAFZXD010000010.1 GCA_017616955.1 Eubacterium sp.
CTTCTATCTCCTCATTATCTAGCATAAGCTCCTCTGCATCATCCCGAGACTCAAACTTGTTGTCTTTCAAGGCTTTCTCTAATGCCTTTTCGGCCTCTTTATGTGATTTGTCGGCCACTTTAGTTTCCTTTTCAGCTGAGCCTATCTTAGTTTTAGATTCGAGATAAGCATCCTTGGCAGATTTCTCCGCAGCAAGCAGTTCCTGCTTCAATTCCTCATACTCCTCAATAGACGTCTGGAGTTTTGCTATCTCTTCTTCAAGTTTTTCCGCTGTTGCAACACCTTCTACAAGGTTCTTCTTTCTGCTGTCTAACCGCTCAGAAAGTGTAGTAACCTCAGTATTTGCCTTCTCAACTACAGCATGTTTTTCTTCGACAAGTTTTTTGGCCTTCTCCTGCTCTGAGATCTGTTCCTGCAGTTCCTGATACTTCTGTTCTGTAGCTTTCTTCTTTGAATCTACTTTCGCCTTGGTAACGCTATTCTCAGCGACCTTTGCTTTATGAGGATGTTCTGTGCTTCCACAAACGGGGCAAGGTTTTCCCTTCTTTAACTGACCTGCCAACTCACCGGTTATTCCGGCAAGATATGCATTTAAAAGGTCTTCGTGTTCAGCCTGTAAAGTCGTATACTCCTCCTTAAGCTTGACTATTACTTCTGCAAACGCATCCCTAGCTTCTTTCGCCTGGTTCTCTGCCTCTAAAGCATCCGAAGCAACTTTTTTCTTGGCCTTAAGTTCACGTTCAGCATCTTCAAGGCCCTCATAATCCTTACGTTTGCCTTCATAAATAATCTTCTTAGACTTAAGTGCTTCGATGTCTTTTTCCTTCTCTACATGAAGCTTTAACTTCTCTGAAGCATCCTCCGCGGACTTCTTTTTAGTTTCCGCTGTCTTTCTTGCCGTCTCTTCATCTTTTTTTCTTTTCTGGAGAGACTCTGCAGTTGTTTCCTCAGCTTCTATAAATGTCCTTACTTTATCAGCACGCTTAGCATCATTTAATGACTTTTCCCATTCGGCGCGCTCTTCCTTTTGTGATTCAAGCTCTTTAATCTTCGTTTCAGCCTTATGAAGGTCACTAAAACGCTTAGCTAATGCAAGGATTCCCTGCTGTTCTTTTATGATTTTCTCATAATCTGCTTTCTGATACTCAGCATCAAGTTTTTCTGCCTGATCCTTTTTGTGTGTTACGGCTAATTCAAGCTGGGATATTGTATCGCAGCCTTCTTCGGCAAGACTGTTCTGTATCTTTTCCCGAATTCCCCTCAACTCACTTCTGCGTCTTTCCGCCTTGTCATAAAAGCGTTCTGCAATTACCTGCCACTTATCTTCACCAAAAATGCTTGTAAGGATCTTCTCTTTTTCATCTGAATTAGAAGTAAGCAAGCGTTCAAACTGGCCCTGCGGAAGCACTATAACCTGACGAAACTGCTCATATTCCAGCCCGATTAACTCTACTGCCTTGTCATTTACAGCTTTTTCCTTTGCATTTTCCATAAGAGGGCGCCATATTCCATCCTCTCCTTTATGAGATACATTGTAAGCTGCAGAAAGATTCTTTCTTTTACGTTCCAACCTGCGTTCAAAGAGATAGAATTCACCATGATTCTCAAATTCGAACTTTACGAACGTATCTGTATCAAAATCCGCATTTGTGCAACGCATTGATTCAAAATCATCTCTTCCATGTCCGCTGCTCTTACCAAAGAGCGCAAATGTCATAGCATCAAGGATCATGGTCTTTCCTATACCCGTTTTACCACATATAAGAAACAAGCCCTTTGAGGAAATAGCCTCAAAATCAACCTTCTCGTGGCCTACATACGGGCCAAAAGCCTGGAATTCAACTTTAATCGGTCTCATTCTTCAACTACCTCCTTCTCATATTCTTCTATAGCATCCTTAAACAACGAGATAAGATGTTCGCTAGGGGCCTCATCCAATATATCCTTGCAGTACTGTGCAAATACCGATTCGGGATCAGTATCGGCATTCTCAAACTCCTCAATTGTCATCGTAATCTTGGCATCATCCCGATCGAAGCCCTTACCTGTTACTTCCAGAAGGTTCTTGTACTTCTCCCTAAAAGCAGCCATAGAATCCATGCCCACATAGCTATCTGTAACCTCAAGACGAACATACCCGTCCTTGGTCTCATCATCATAATCTGCTTTCATCAGATCATCGAAGGTTCCTGTAAGAGTTGTTCTCTTATGGAGCTGAGGTATAGGTATTATCTTTTGTTCCCAGGAATCGGTATCAACTATTGTTACACTCTTTTCCTGCTTTTCCTCCTTGCCAAAGGAATAAGCCATAGGAGATCCGCTATACCTAATCTTCTTATTGATCTGCTGCGGTCCGTGAAGATGTCCTAATGCAACATAGTCGAATCCTTTAAACACATGAGATCCAATCATGGTAGCCTTACCAACTTCTGCGGCCCTGTCACTAACAGATGTTTCTGCATCAACTATAAAAGCATGTGCAACAAGAATGTTCTTATGCTTTTTCACAAAGGAGTCTCGATACTTATCAAGAACCACTTTATAAGCATCTTCCATCGAATTGATCTCTTCAGCCTTATCAGGATAAGTAGCCTTCACCCTGTCAGTAGAAATCCAAGGGAGCAAGTATATATCTACATCACCCGCATTAACCACCTGCGGCTTATCCGAAAGAGAACCTGCAATATATAATCCACTCTTCTTAAGAAGCTCATTGCACTGAGATATTCTCTCAGCTCCATCATGATTTCCAGCGATCACATAGACCGGTATCTCAAGAGTTGCGCAGATATAGGTCATCACCTCATCATATACGTGAAGTGCCTCGGTAGATGCTATGCTTTTATCAAATACATCTCCTGCGAGAAGTATTCCATCAACCTTCTCATCCACCGCAATCTGGCATATCTTTTCAATAACATATTTCTGGTCCAAGGTATATGACACCCCTCCGCGGAATGTCATCCCTAAATGCCAGTCGGATGTGTGCAAAAATCTCATCTTGCGCCTCCTATCTGTACAAATCTATAAGTTCCGTCTGAACATCACTAACGCCGAAGGACTTTCCAATCGCGTACCTATATAAAGCAAGCTGTCCTTCGTACTTATTCTGTACGCTCTTTACAAAAGCTGTTGCAGCTTTTCCGTTCATGGCATCAGACTTATAGTCATAGACCTTGATACTGCCATCTTTATTCTTAACAACAATGTCGGCCTGTCCATTCACCCAGATGGGCTCATCGCCAATAATAATGGCATCCTTCGCTCTCTTTAAATACGTTCCAAAGTCAGCAATAAAAGCTGCTCTCTCTGAGTCCTCTACAAAGAAAGAAAATGTGTATTCCGGATAAATCTCCTCTGCATCTGCCATAATAGGAGCAATTACTTTATCAAAATACTCCAGCATCTTAGCTTTAAGGAATTCAAAGAACTCCTTAGGCTTATCCTCAGCTCGCATATCATCATAATTCTCAAGAATTGCCTGGTTGATAATGCGCTCTATCGCCTTCTCACGATCAGCCGTAGCCATCTTTTCAAGTGACTCATACCGAATGAATATAAGTTCATAAACCTTATGCATTACAGTACCAAACACATTCCCACCAGGTCTGCTTTCCTTAATGTATCCCGAATCAGAAGGTGCGTACCCTGTTACACCTTCGGGTTCAAGCCCGCTCGGAGTAATGCTTATAAGCTGACTTTCCGAGAGCTTCGAGATATCTGCAGCAGACTTATTCGCCTCAAGATTCTGAAGGTTATACTTTATATGTGTAGCCGAGGAAGTTAACGGTGCTATAGGATATGACTTCGCATCTGCCTCTCTATCATGAATCCATTCATTAACATCCGGCAGACTATCATATCGGTAGATTTCATCTGAAAACCATGCATTTGGATATGTTCTTCCATAAATCAACGGCATGATTATCAAAGCATGGGCTGCCCTTGTAGCAGCCACGTACTGAAGGCGGATGGATTCTTCCATTTCTTCAGTATATGCCTGCTTTAAGCGTTTAACATCCCAGCCATAAGCCGGTACCAGCTCTGTGGATGCGAATTCTCCGCTGCTATTCTTATAACTAACAGTCGGATAGTATTTCCCATCATTCTTAAAACCGCTATATCTGCATCTTTCATCATTAGAGCGATCTGCAATGATAACTATCTGCCCAGTCAATCCTTTTGCCTGATGCACATTCATGAGCCTTACCGCGTTTTCATTACTGTCTAACGGAATCTCACGCTTTATTTCCTTCTCGATATAATCGTTCATCAACGACGAAAGCTGTGACATATCACCATCATTATTCGAAAGACATGTCTCGACCATCTGATTAAGTCTAATTCTGTACTCTCTTACACGCTCAGGATCCTGTAGTTTTCCCTTGGGAAGGTATAACTCTTCTTTTGAAAGCAAATAGCGCACAATTGCAGCAGAATCCATAGCATTTTCTCTGAAATATGCCCTTAGCTCATTCAACTCAGACTCTGCTTTCTTTATTTCATCCGCATCCACCTTGGATGCATCTAATCCGTACAGTATCTGCACCGCAGTTAAACGCTTTTTCTTATTTTTATAGCCTGCCAGGTATTCAACCAAAAGAACATAATTCCTGAGAATTTCATCTTCGGATACCTTAAACTTTCCCTGAACGTTCACTGGAATTCCGTACTCTGCAAACTTTTCGACATAGTTCTTTATGTTTGTCGTATTCTTGCATATGATCATTATGTCGGAATACTGAATCTTCCTAAGAAACGGTTCATCAAATGAATCAATGCCATTTCTGACAGGTTCCTCAACAAAACAATGCGTATTGTCAACAAGGCTATTCACGAGTTCAACAACTGCCGTGACATCATCTGCCTTTTTGTATTTTACGGGTTCTCCTTTCCCATCAACTCCGAGGTCCGCTTCATACTTATATACCCCATGTAAAGCGCTAGGCTCGGAAACCACCCAGTCCGTATCCATAGGTAAGTAGGATAACGGCATAAGTTTCGAAAACTTATCATTTACCCAGTCCACAACGGCCTTATTAGATCTGAAATTGGTATCCAGAGAAACAGATTCTGCCAACGTAGCAGGCATACCTGCCATCATGGCATCAACTTCATCATAAACTGCCTTTTCAGCACCTGTGAACCTATAGATCGACTGCTTCGGATCTCCGACAACAATAAGTTTGTCCTCCTGTAAATCGTTAGCTGTCGGAGCTGTACCTATATTTTCAGAAAGCATTTTTACGAGTCCTGCCTGAAGACCGGTTGTGTCCTGAAACTCGTCCACATAAAGCTTTGTGTAAGTCCCCCTAAGCTTATCAAGGACATCGGGATGGTTAGAAAGAAGCTTATCGGCGCGATAGAGAATATCATCATTTGAAAGACTCACCGTTTCAGCGTCATTCTCCTTCTGATACTCATTCTGCATATTGCAAACATAATCGACAACTTCCGATGCCTTCTTGGACGAGAGCATAAAATCGTTATAAAGTGTCTCAAAATCCCAATCCAGACTGCATTCAGGAATGTCGGGAATTACTCCCAACAACGGAACATTATCTCCAGCCGCTCCATAGAATGATTTATCCTTCTTAACAAACTCATTTATCTTAGCAACAGCCTTTGACAGGGTAACCGCCTCATCACATCCTCTGGTTGTTTTCCCCTCGACTTCCGCAATCCATTCCACAATCATTCCGGGATCTTTATTAAGCTTTTTAGGATTTCCTTTGCCATCGACGGGTCTATTTGCCATCAATGTATTCTTGAAGAGGATCAACTTCGGCAACCATGCTGTGATGTAGTCCGCCGCTGCCTTATCAAAGTCTGCTGTATGGTCTGCCAGATCATACATAACATCCTCTCGAACATTGGCAATATCGGTAAACATATTAAAAAACACTTCATATGTAACATCGCGTTCAGTATTATTCTTCAGCTTATGTATCCACTTATAC
>JAFZXD010000124.1 GCA_017616955.1 Eubacterium sp.
CTTCAAAAGTCCTCCAGGATTATTTCTGAGATCTATAACAAGCCCCTTAGCTCCCTGAGCAGTCAGATCTTCTATCGCCTGAACATACAGGTCCGGAGTATTCTCGACAAACTGTTCTATCTGAATATATCCAACCTTGTTATCAAGCATCTCATAACTTACTGTGGTATTGGTTATGGTATCTCTTACTATATCTATATAAAGATAGTCAGGCTCACCTTCTCTGTAAACTTTAAGGGTTACCGTCGTACCTTTTTCACCTCTTATATGATCTACGACAAAATCAAGTTCCATATCGGTAGTTATATCAAGATCATCAACAGCAACTACTATATCATTTGGAAGAAGACCGGCCTTCTCAGCAGGACTTCCCACTATAGGCTTAACGATATAGACAGTACCTTTATCCTTATCTTTTGAAACTGTAGCTCCGATACCTTCAAACTTTCCTGAATCCTCTTCCATCAGCTTATCATACTCTTCCTTTGTATAATAAACCGAGTATGGATCATCAAGTCCTTTCATGATTCCATCGAAGTAGCTTTCTTCTCTTTTCTCTTCATCCTGATCAAAGTAAAAATACTGATCTATAATTCCTTCGATCTCATCAGTCTTCTTTTTTACATCTTGTGAATCTTCTTCAAATGAGCCGTTGCTGCTATTATCAGCATTATCAGTCTCATCTACTATCTCCGGCTTTTCTCCAACAGAAGAAAGTCTGTCAACAACTCCGCATCCGCTGACGCCACCGACTACCATCAGAGAGGCAAATGTACCACAAGCCAGTCTCTTTGCAGTCTTTTTGTTACATACAATCTTACGCTTCATCTTTACTTTTCCTCACAATGCGAAAAGGGGATAAACCCCCTTTTCTTTTTTATATATTGATTAAATTTTTACCTTTGATTTAACTTATTCTCCGGCTCCCCTAAGTCCGGAAAAGTATTTGACCGGATTTACATATTCTCCGTTTTCTCTTACCGCAAAATGCAGATGAGGTCCGGTAGATACACCAGTACTACCTGCATAAGCTATCGTCTGTCCTCTTTTAACTGTATCTCCGGCATTTACGGCAAATCCTGATAAGTGGGCGTAAACTGTAGAAATATTGCTTCCGTGATCTATAACCACAGTATTTCCGTTAATGTCCATATATCCGACATGGATAACCTTACCATCAGCCGCTGCAACTATATTAGCTCCCGTATTACAACCTATATCCATACCTTTATGGAATGTAGATGCTCCTTCCAGCGGAGCCTCTCTAGGTCCAAACGGACAAGTAATCGTAGTACTGCTCGGGCAAGGCCACTGGAAATCTCCTCCTGCATACTTTACGCCGCCTTCTGATACTCCTGAGGATACTGAAACCCTGTATGTCATTTCCATCGAAGATATTCTTAAAGACTGTTCCTGCTCAAGTCTTTCTATCTGGCTAAGTTCGCCTTTTACCTTCTCGATGGAAGATTGGAACATACTTACCTGTTTCTCTTTTTCATCCGAAAGAATCTGAAGAGTTGCCTGTTCATTTACATAAGCTTCCTCAAGAACTTTAAGATCAGATGTAAGACTCGCCAGAAGCGTATTCTTATCATTCAGCTTTCTCTTAGCATCCGTAAGCTGTCCAAGTATGTTGTTATTGTATGAATCAACACACTGAATATACTCACTCTTATTGACTATATCAGAATAATCAGTTGCATTGAACAGAGCATCCATATAAGTATAAGCTCCATTCTCATATTCCTGCGCTATCTGATTCTTAAGATTATTATACTGCGCATCTCTCTGCGACTCGGCTAATGCCACCTGATCAGAGAGTTCCTTCATCATCTGATATGCAGTACTGGTACGACTATCGATATCATCTATTTTATCCTGATATTCAATAATCATATCATCTATCTCACGAAGTTTGCTGATAAAGTCATTCTGACTGTCCATAAGCTCGTTCAGTCTTGTCTGAACTTCTGCTTTTTCTTTAAGTGTATCGGAATATTGACTAGTCAGAGAAGCTAAAGCAGCTGTATCAATATATGTAGTTGTTACCTGTGGTATGGAAACTCTAGCCTGTTCCGTTGTAGAAGTATCTTCCTCTGATGAAGAGGTATCTGCTTCCGTATCAGTTGATTCTCCGCTTGTTGTATCTTCGGATGTTGCACTATCCTTTTTTTCTTTATCCTGCTGCTCAGCATCTGTATCAGATGCATTCTTAGCACGAACACTGCGGAGTTCCTCACCACCGCCTGTGTATATACACATGCCACACAGGAACAAAACAATGCCCAAAACCACTGTAAATAATATTATAGAATTTTTCTTACTCATTAGATTCAAACCCCTGTACCTCGATTTAAACCTTAAGATGTTTTCTCGTTGTTATCAAACTTCCTACAAGTCCAATTCCGATTCCCAATAAAAGCGTTATTGGAATAAGAAGCTTGAATATGTCAATAGGTGCCGCAAAATTGAAAAGGCTCTTAAGGATAGAAAACCTTCCGGCTATATAATTTATTACCATATCATAAAGATAGAAAAGCAGGATGAGCGGAATTATCGAACCGATAAGACCAATAATTACACCCTCTACTATAAACGGTGCTCTTACAAACGCATTTGTTGCACCGATCAGTTTCATTATCTTTATCTCTTCTCTTCTGACTGTGATTCCGATCGTAATCGTGTTGTTGATCAGGAATACAGATACAAGAAGAAGTATAATGATTATACCAAATGAAGCATATCCGACAAATGCATTAATAGCGGATATACTGTCGGCGGTCACTGCTGAACTGCTGACTTTTCTGACTCCCTCAATACCTTTAAGGAATTGAACAAAGTCTGCCTGTTTCTCCGAATCTTTCAGAGTTATCGTATAAGATGCAGAATTCTTAAGCGGATTGTCATCTCCGAAAGCGGCTCTTGCAGCCTCGGGATCATCATATGTTTCCTCGGAGAATTCCTCCCAAGCTTCTTCAGCAGAAATGAAGTCTATTGTATTTACTTCTTTTCTTGTTTTAATCTGCTCTCCGATAAGCTTTATTCCCTCTTCGGAAATATCCTCATCAAAGAACACAGATATAGATATACTGTTCTCAATCTTGCGAATGGCTGAACGGAAGTTGACCAGAACACAATAGAACAGGCCAAAAACGAACAAACACGCTATGATAGTACCAATTGAAGCCAACGAAAACAGAATGTTTCGCCTGATATTCTTAACACCCTGTTTTACGCTATAACCTACAGAACTAATCCTCATCGATATAACCACCCTTCTGAACGTCGCTTACAACTTCGCCCTGCTTCAATGTTATAACTCTCTTCTTCATGACATTTACGATCTCTTTGTTATGAGTTACAACAACGACGGTTGTACCCTTCGCATTTATCTCATCAAGGAGATTCATGATGTCCCAAGAATTCTTTGGATCAAGATTTCCTGTAGGCTCGTCAGCAAGAATTATATCAGGCTTATTTACAAGTGCACGTGCAAGTGCAACTCTCTGCTGCTCACCACCCGAAAGCTGATTCGGGTAAGATTTGTATTTATTTGCAAGTCCTACCAGTGAAAGCACTGCCGGAACCTGTCTTCTTATATATCTTGGCGGAGTTTCTATAACTCTCTGTGCAAAAGCAACATTTTCATATACGGTTCTGTCTTTGAGAAGACGGAAGTTCTGGAATACAACTCCTATCTTTCTTCGAACCAAATGAATCTTATCCTTCTTTACTCTTGCATAATCATAACCTGCTATTTCGATACGTCCTTTTGTAGGAACCAGCTCTCTGAGGAGCAGTTCTATAAACGTAGTTTTACCTGAACCTGAAGAACCTACTACGAAAACGAATTCACCCTTTGCAATCTCTATATTGACATCCTTAAGGGCAACGGTTCCTGTAGGATACCTCATTGTCACATTATCCATCTTAATCATGGGTTACTAAATCCTCCCTGAATTAGAAATCGAGGCTTTCCATGTATTTCATATACTTTACAACCATCAGCGCAATCTTAAATGTGATTGCATCTTCAAATACTCTAAGATCAAGTCCTGTTGACTTCTCGATCTTATCAAGTCTGTAAACAAGTGTATTTCTGTGAATATACAGCTGTCTTGATGTTTCAGAAACGTTCAGGCTGTTTTCAAAGAACTTGTTGATTGTTGTAAGTGTTTCCTCGTCGAATTCATCAGGTGATTTACCATCGAAGATTTCTTTTATGAACATACGGCAAAGAGGAATTGGAAGCTGATATATAAGTCTTCCGATACCAAGATTACTGTATGCGATGATATTCTTATCGCTGTAGAATATCTTTCCTACATCCAGTGCCATCTTTGCTTCTTTGTATGAACGAGATACTTCTTTGATCTCGTTAACGATCGTACCATAAGCTACGTGAACAGAGATCATAGCCTCTGTATTAAGCATATCTACGATCACATTTGCAGTCTTTCCAAGCTCATCATATGTATCCGTAGGCTTAACCTCTTTTACAAGTATGATGTTCTTCTCATCAACTGCTGTAATAAAGTCTCTTGTCTTAACAGAGAAGATATTTCTGACAGTCTCAAGAGCATTACTGTCTTTATCGGATTTTGTCTCAATGATAAATACACATCTCTTTACATCCGTATCGATGTGAAGCTTCTTTGCTCTGTTGTATATATCAACAAGAAGCAGATTATCAAGAAGCAGATTCTTGATAAAGTTATCTTTATCCGATCTCTCCTTATATGCAACGAGCAGATTCTGAATCTGGAACGCTGCCATACGTCCTACCATGTAGGTACTGTCTGTATCACCTTTAGCAAGAATAATATACTCAAGCTGTTTGTCATCTGTCACTTTAAAAAACTGATAGCCAAGCAGCGACTGACTTTCTGCAGGTGATTCTGCAAATGCCATAACGGCATCTTCATAATCCAGAGGTCCTTCCTCTGACGTTTTAGCAAGAAGTCTTCCCTCCACATCCATAACAATAAGATCGACTTTTGTTATGGTTTTGATTCCTTCCAGTGTTTCCTGTAAGATCTGATTTGATATCATAGCCCTACTCCTATTCTTTGTATCCCCTTTGGATTCTACATTATATTTAAAAGCTGCATATTAACCGCATTATGAAAACAGTCTATGCATACCTAATAATTATAGCAAAAAATCCGACTATAAAAAAGAGGAAATGTAGATTTTTTCTACATTTCCTCATATTTTTTACATAATTTTCACATTTTTAAATCAGTGAATTATATAATCGACTAGTTTACAATGATCTCCTCTGATTCCTTATCGAAGATATGGATCTTTGAAAGGTCAAATGCGAACTGTACTGTGTCGCCAGGTCTAGCTGTTGTACGAGCATTAACTCTAGCTGTGATATCAAACTGATCAATTGTGAAGTACAGATAAACTTCTGCACCGAGCATTTCGTAGATATTGATACGAGCATCAATAACTGACTCAGGTGATGACTCGATGAAGAGCTGCTCATCATGTATATCCTCAGGACGAATACCAAGTACAACGTCCTTATCGATGAATCCACCAGCAATAAGCTTGTTAGCCTTTGCTTCAGGAACTTTGATTGAGTGTGAACCGAACATAAGGAGTACGTCAGCACCTGACTTAACTACCTTACAATCGATGAAGTTCATAGGAGGCATTCCCATGAATCCTGCAACGAAGAGGTTGCATGGATGATCATAGAGGTTCTGAGGTGAATCTACCTGCTGAACGATACCATCCTTCATAACTACGATACGAGTACCAAGTGTCATAGCCTCTGTCTGATCATGTGTAACGTAGATGATTGTTGTCTGAAGTCTCTGATGAAGTTTAGAAATCTCAACACGCATCTGTACACGAAGTTTAGCATCAAGGTTTGAGAGTGGCTCGTCCATAAGGAATACCTTTGGCTCACGAACGATAGCACGTCCCATGGCAACTCTCTGTCTCTGTCCTCCTGAAAGAGCCTTTGGCTTACGATCAAGAAGGTGCTCAATTTCAAGAATCTTAGCAGCTTCATGAACCTGCTTGTCAATCTTCTCCTTTGGAACCTTTCTAAGCTTAAGTCCGAATGCCATATTGTCATATACAGACATATGTGGATACAGAGCGTAGTTCTGGAATACCATGGCGATATCCCTATCCTTTGGCTCTATATCGTTACAGAGCTTACCATCAATCCAGAGTTCACCTGAACTGATATCCTCGAGTCCGGCAATCATTCTCAGTGTTGTTGATTTACCACATCCTGAAGGTCCAACGAAGATTATGAACTCTTTATCCTCGATATCAAGGTTGAAGTCCTTAACTGCGTTAAAACCATTAGGGTAAATCTTGTAGATATTCTTTAGTTGTAGTCCTGCCATTTTTTAATCCTCCTAATAGCATTTCGCTTTACTTTTTCAGCACTTAAAACACCCAAGGCGTTTAAC
>JAFZXD010000125.1 GCA_017616955.1 Eubacterium sp.
ACGGAATAGCACAGTATGTACATCTCTTATCGCATCCATCTGAAATCTTAAGATATTCCATATAAGGACGTTCCGTAAGAATACGTCCGATATTCTCTCTGTTTGGGTACGGAGTATCAAGCTCATCATACTTCATGATAACTTCATCAGAATCAGCTCTCAACTCATCCAGTATATCCGCAACACTGTCGAGACTCATAGTCCCGATAAATGCATCGACTTCAGGAAGCTCACTGCTTATCTCATCTTTATATCTCTGCGCCATACATCCGGCACAAACAAGATAAGAAAGTCTGCCACTCTTATATGCCGCAAGTTCAAGAAGCTTCTCAATACTCTCCTGAGTAGCACTCTGAATAAAGCAGCATGTATTAACTATAGCAGCATCAGCCTCGTTAATATCAGAAGTTAGATTATAACCTCTTTTCTCAAGCACGCCAAGCATTCTTTCACTGTCGGCGGTATTCTTATCACAACCCAGTGTGACCAAACACACATTAAACATCTATATAACCTCTTTCCACTCTTCTCTCCGCCCCTCAAAAAACACGCGTGAAGCATGTATTCAAGACCATAAGGGTCGCGGCGCTTAACGATTCACGAGCCTTCCGGCGAAGTGAGAGTTTAGCGAGCGTAGCCGTAGGCGCAGCGGCCGTTCGGGAGAGCCCGCCATGAGCGAAAGCGATGTCTTGAATACATGCTTTCGCGCAGTTTTTTATAATCCGTTTTGCATCAGCGCAGCCTGATAACAGTTATTCATCAACCCCGCTATAGTCATAGGTCCAACCCCACCCGGAACAGGTGTAATCTTTCCTGCAACTTCTGCCGCACTATCATAATCTACATCTCCACAGAGCTTCTTTGTTCCTTCTATTCTGTGAATTCCGACATCAATAACCGTAGCACCTTCTTTTACAAATGAACCATCTATAAACTTAGGCTTTCCTATAGCTACAACAAGGATATCGGCTCCCTTGCAGATTTCTTTAAGATTCTTTGTATGTGAATGACAGATTGTTACTGTAGCATTTTCACGAAGGAGAAGGATTCCCATAGGCTTACCTACGATATTACTTCTTCCTACTACGACAGCATTTGCTCCGTCTATCTGAACGTTGCTTCTCTTAAGAAGTTCTATAACTCCTGCAGGAGTACAAGATACAAATCCTCTCATGCCGATGCTGAGACGTCCCACACTTTCAGGATGGAATCCATCAACATCCTTATCCGGACTTATTCTTCTGAGGATTCTCTCTTCATTTATATGCTTAGGCAGCGGAAGCTGAACGAGAATTCCGTTTACCTCTTTATCATCATTAAGCTTATCTATAAGCTCAAGAAGTTCTTCTTCTGTTGTCTCTTCAGGAAGCTCATATGACTGTGAATTGATTCCTGTATATTCACAAGCTTTCTTTTTATTTCCCACATATACTGTCGAAGCAGGGTCATTTCCAACAAGGATAACCGCAAGTGTAGTCTCTATACCCTTTGCTTTAAGTGCAGCTACATTTGCTTTTATTTCATCTTTAAGTTCTGTGGATATTCTCTTTCCGTCAATTATCTCTGCCATTGTCTCTCCTTTACTGTTAGAACAATCCTACTATCTCGCCTGATTCCAGAACATCTATTCTTTCTGCTGCAGGAGCCTTTGGAAGTCCCGGCATGGTCATGATAGCACCTGCAATAGCTACTACAAAGCCGGCTCCGGCTGATACATATACTTCACGGATATTTACATTGAATCCTGTAGGACGTCCGAGAAGCTTCTGATCATCAGAAAGTGAATACTGTGTTTTAGCCATACATACCGGAAGATTACCAAATCCAAGAGATTCGATTCTCTTAAGAGCATTTGTAGCTTCGGCTGTATACTCAACACCATCAGCACCGTAGATTTCCTTTGAGATAGTCTCAATCTTTTCTTTAAGCGAAAGGCTGTCTTCGTATAATAACTTGAAGTTATCTGAACCCTCTTCTATAGCGTCAAGCACCTGAGCTGCAAGAGCCTCACCGCCTTCTCCGCCTTTGGCCCAAACTTCAGAAACTGCAAATCTGCAGCCATTTTCTTCTACGAAGTTCTTTATTGCCTCAACTTCTGCATCTGTATCTGAAACGAACTTGTTGATTGTTACAACAACAGGAACGTTGTATTTCTTAAGGTTCTCGATATGTTTTCCGAGATTTACTATACCTTTCTTAAGAGCTTCAACATTCTCATTTGAAAGGTCTTCTTTTGCTATTCCACCATTGTATTTAAGTGCTCTTGCTGTAGCAACAAGAACTACTGCGTCCGGCTTGATTCCGGCTTTTCTGCACTTGATATCAAGGAACTTCTCAGCTCCGAGGTCAGCTCCGAATCCGGCTTCCGTAACAACATAATCAGCAACTTTGAGTGCTGTCTTTGTTGCACGAACAGAGTTACATCCATGAGCTATATTTGCAAATGGTCCTCCGTGTACGAATACAGGATTTCCTTCAAGTGACTGAATAAGATTTGGCTGGATAGCATCCTTGAGAAGAACTGCCATAGCACCAACACATTTAAGCTGAGCTGCTGTAACAGGTTCATTATCATAATTATAAGCAACAACTATCTTTCCAAGTCTGTCCTTAAGGTCTTCAAGATTCTCAGCGAGGCAGAGAATAGCCATAACTTCTGTTGCAACAGTTATGCAGAAATGGTCTTCTCTAACAACTCCGTCGAGTCTCTTTCCGAGACCTATTGTTATATTTCTGAGAGTACGGTCATTCATATCAAGACATCTCTTAACAACCACTCTCTTAGGATCGATTCTAAGTTCATTCCCCTGAAGCATATGATTGTCAAGCATTGCGCACATCAGATTATTTGCTGAAGTAATAGCATGAAAATCTCCGGTAAAGTGAAGATTCAGTTTATCCATAGGAACAGCCTGTGCGTATCCACCACCTGCTGCACCACCCTTTATACCAAAGCAAGGTCCAAGGGAAGGCTCACGAATTGCCATAACAGTGTTCTTACCGATTCTGTTAAGTGCATCGCCAAGTCCAAGAGTAACTGTTGTCTTTCCTTCACCTGCAGGAGTAGGATTGATTGCAGTTACGAGAACAAGTTTACCATCCTGCTTTCCTTCCAGACGAGATATACACTCATTATTGATCTTAGCCATATAACGACCATACATATCGATGTCGTCTTCACCAAAACCAACTTTTGCAGCTACTTCGCTGATCTTCAGCATTTTTGCACCCTGTGCGATTTCAATATCTGTTTTCATACCGTACTCCTTTTAAAGATTCTTAGTCATTTTAAAATATCTATAACGATACTAAATCATATCAACCGCCTATAGCTTCTTCAAATTCAGTGATGTTCATAAGTATCTTTCTAGGCTTGGTTCCTTCTTCAGGTCCAACCACGCCGAACTCTTCAAGCTGATCCATAATACGTGCAGCTCTGTTGAATCCGATTCTCAGCATTCTCTGAAGGTATCCTATAGATGCTCTGTCTTTTTCTATCACGAATCTTGCGGCATCCTCAAAATATTCATCGTATCTGTCTCCGTCGCCGGATGAATCACCCGAATCGGATGAAGAGCCTCCTGCTCCCGATGACTCTATTGACTGAGATATCGTCTCATCATATGTTGTCTCTCCGTAGTTCGACTTTATAAAGTTAACTACAGACAGTATTTCATCATCTGACAGATATGCACCCTGAACTCTGATAGGCTTTGTATATCCTGTAGGATAGAACAGCATATCTCCATTTCCAAGAAGCTTCTCAGCACCATTCATATCTATGATGGTTCTTGAATCAACTGCCGATGAAACAGAAAGAGCTATACGTGAAGGTACATTTGCCTTAATAAGACCTGTGATAACATCAACCGAAGGTCTCTGAGTAGCTATGATCAAATGTATACCGGCAGCTCTTGCAAGCTGACACAGTCTAACGATCGAATCTTCAACCTCTTTATGTGCAACCATCATGAGGTCGGCAAGCTCGTCTACTATAACAACGATCTGTGGTAAATGTCTGAACTGCGGATCATCATTAGGACTTTCTGTCTTAACCTTCTTATTGAAGCCTTCTATATTTCTTACATTATACTTTTCAAAAAGCTGATAACGCTTTGTCAT
>JAFZXD010000126.1 GCA_017616955.1 Eubacterium sp.
ACCGGTCTCTGCTTCTCTGAGCTTTTCATTGTAATTGGATCTGATTGACGGAGCTATCAGAAAATAGAATACTGCAAGTCCTATTACAATTCCGGCCATCATATAAATATTTGAAAAACGAGCAAGATTCTGCTCTTTATATCTTCTTAATCTAAGACTTCTTGTCTTCTCCTGAGCTCTTGGAACAATCTTCTTAGCAGGTCTCTTGCCCTTCTTCTCCTGTTCCATTCCGTAATAATCAAAAAGATCATCTTCTGAACCCAGTCCATCTTCAGCAAGACGGTTTATATCCGCGTCAGACTCACCCATTTCTCTCAGGAAGTCCAGTGCTATCGGATTCGTCCTGTCTATGGCAACAACCTTGGATATATACTTCTTAGCCACTCCCTCGCGTTTCTGTGCGATGGAAATAAGGCTGAGTAAAAGGTATGCCTTAACAAACTTAGGATTCATACTTATACATTTTCTCAGCTGTATTATCGCAAGATCGAAATCATGATTCTGTGCAAGCTCAAGTCCCTTGTTAAATGTTCTGGCTATCTCAGTAGCCTGATTAAGAGTCTCCGGATTATCCCTGAGATCCTTAAGATATCTGACAGCTATGTTATCCTTAGGTTTATGATTCACACTTATGACCCATGAACCGAGGGCAGATACTGTCTCACCCATCTCATAATAAATAAGTCCGAGAAGATTTCTTGCATCCGTATTCGACTTGTTATAGCGAAGTGACATTTTCAGGGAATCTATAGCTCCACTGAGGTCTCTCACTCCAACTCTATCAAGCGCTATGTTGTAGTAATAATGCGAAGTATTTCCGGCTTTCCAAAGGAAACTCTGACCAAGACCACAGGCCTTGCAGTATCCGTTTACGCTGACAGTACCTCCGCAGTATATACAAACTCTTCTACCTGCCATTTGTAAATGTTCCTCTCAAATCTTCTGTCATCTGAAGTACGATATCTGTTATATCCTTCAAATCATTCTTGTAAATGTCCTCATCAGCCTGACTTACTTCAAGACTTGGTGCGAATCTCTTTATCTCTTCATCAAAATCTATCATAAGATTTCCTTTCTTCTTATAAATGGTAACTCATAACTTATAACACATTATGACATAAGTGTCAAAAATCCGGAGTTACATAACCCTATCTGTTATCCACCTTTTCGGGATACATATCATGCTGGCTGAGACGCTGCCATGCCATCTCTTCCCACTTCGTTCCCGGTCTTCCGTAATTGGCATATGGGTCTATAGAAATGCCTCCTCGAGGAGTAAACTTTCCCCATACTTCTATATACTTTGGATCCATCAGATTAATCAGATCCTTCATGATCTTATTCACGCAGTCCTCATGAAAGTCTCCATGGTTACGGAAGCTGAAAAGGTACAGCTTAAGTGACTTACTCTCAACCATCTTCACATCCGGAACATATGATATATATATTGTCGCAAAGTCCGGTTGACCTGTGATCGGACAAAGACTTGTGAATTCAGGGCAGTTGAACTTTACAAAATAATCATTATCCGGATGCTTATTCTCAAAAGACTCCAGAATAGCTGGATTATATTCCTGTGGATATTTTACTCCCTGATTTCCGAGCAGGGATAAGTTTTCATTTTCTCTTGCCATATTAATCATTCTCCTTTTTAATAGTTCCCCTCTGAACCTTCTGACTTTTTGTCTTTATATTCTCTCCATTCAGTGTAGTGAATCTCTCCGTGTCGTGTCGAATACAGTACCACATCATCCACACGGCGTGATGTCAGTTTTTCAAGTGTTAATGCGTACAGATACATCTGTGCACCATAACGCTCGATTAGTTCCTTCGGTTCCTCCACATTATCTGTTTTATAATCAACCAGGACGATACTTCCGTCATCCTGATAGAAATAGGCATCGATAATACCCTGAATAACTGTGTAATCCTCGTCACTTGACTGTTCAAGTTCCGATATATCATATCCGGGAATCTCGTCAAGTCCAAGTCCCGCAATAAACTGTTTCTCTCTGAAAAGCTGATTATTCATAAAACTTTTCTTCATCCTCATAAAGATCGAATCATCTTCTTCGGAATAAAAGCGAGTAAGATACATAGTATTTACAAGACTCTTTTCTTCTTCGGAATATATCGAAGCTTCCAAAATATCTTCAAACTGTTTTTTCAATTCTTCCTTTGAATCAACCTTTGAATAATCCAGTTTTTCAAAAAGATAGTGTATGATAGTACCTCTCATCGCCGCTTTTCTTCTGGCTTCTTCGCGTTCTTCCGCGTCATCCGCCTCTTCGGCAGCCCCATCGGTTTCATAAACATCCGACGTATCTTCTATAACCATATGATCTTCCATCTCCTGATGTTTGATCTCGGATACCGACATCTTCGCTTTAGCGCCGGTCTGGAATTCATACGGATATACAAAGCTGTATGGATTATCTGTTCCTGAAATGATATCCTCCTTTAATTCTTCGGATATCATATCAAGAAGCCTCTCTGTATCGGAAGTATAATCCATACTTTTCTTGATATATCTTTTTGTAAAATCTTCGACTATTTCATATATTGTCTTTTCAGTCACTCGAATCTCTTTATTTTCTTGATTCGCTATAACATATCTTACATAATCCAAAAGTGATTTGGAAAGACCAACTATCGGAACAGGATTCTTATCGTATGTTCCCGTTATTATCAGTTTTTCCTTTGCTCTGGTCATAGCAACATAAAGCAGTCTTGCTTCTTCGGTTTTAACTGCATTTTCATTAAGGACCTTCATGATATCTTTTTTGACATTTCCGGTTCTTACCATTATGCCGTTTTCGAGATACCAGAAGTTGTCCATTGCAATCTTGTAATCACTGTCCACTGCTATCGAACCTGACATATCCCGAAGCATAAACTGCCCTCCGGTCGCAGACACAAAAACAACCGGAAACTCGAGTCCCTTACTCTTGTGAATGGACATGATACGGACTGCATTTCCTGCCTCAACATTTACTTTTGCCTCAGAATAATCTATATCATGCAGACGACATTTGTCTATATATTTAAGGTAATCCAGAAGTCCCGCATTTCTTACCGATTCAAACTTCTCGGCCCGCACGCGGAATATCTTAAGATTCCCCAGTCTTCGCTCGCCTTCCGGCATAGCCGCAACGAAAGTCTCATAATTTGTATCCTGCAGTATCCTGTCGATCAGTTCTGCAATACTTATATAAGGGCGAAGGTTTCTCCAACGTTCCGTCATCTCGGATAGTCTATGTAACTTTTCCGCGATTCCTCTAAGCTCCGGATCTTCCGCATTCAGATATCCCTCTTCATATAACTTGCACTTATCTGCAAGACTCATTCTTCTGTCCACTGATAGGCTTTCTATCCTTGCAAGATCCGAGTCATGAAGTCCTCCTATATGCGAAAGCAGCACAGATGCAAATGGAATATCCTGCTGAACATTATCGATGATTCTGAGCACGCTTATCATAGTCGATATTTCCATAGCATCGAAGTATCCGCTGCTGTCTTCCAGCATCACAGGTATACCCATCTGCTCATATATCCTGACCATACGAGTCATACCTTTGACTCTTCGCTGGAGTATCACTATATCTCCGTAACCTACAGGACGATATCTTCTGTTCCTTTCGCTCTCAGGTTTCTTACTGTCAAAATGTTCATTTACAATATAAAACTTGTCTTTATTCTCTTCAGGATTTCCTTCAACGAGTTCTTTTATCATTTTGCCAATCTCGACAGCCTCTATCTCGTAATTGGTATAGTTCCGAGTGTTATTTTCCTTTTCCCGCTCATCATCACGAGTAAGATCTATCTGTATAAGCTCGGTCTTATTATCCTGCTTAAGCCCATCAGGAAAGCTCGGGAAGTTATTATTGTATGCACTCTCGTCGGGAACATGAAGTTCAACATCACTGCTGTATTCTATCCCGCCAAACTCTTTGGTCATAAGAGTTCTGAATAAGTAATTCGTTGCATCGAGAACCTGTGATCTCGAACGATAGTTCATATTCAGATTGATTAGTTCACCGCCATTACCGTCCTGATACTTCTCAGACTTATCGTTGAAGAGATCAGGTCTTGCGAGTCGGAATCTGTATATACTCTGTTTTACATCTCCAACCATGAATACATTTGAGATAATGCCGTCTTTTCTTCTCGCAACTGCATTAAGTATATTCTCCTGAAGGTCATTACTGTCCTGATACTCATCTATATAGATGTACTTGTATATGTCAGACATTCTTTTTCCGACCGCAGTAGGAGCATCTTCTTCAACATCATACAGGATTCTGAACGCAGCATGTGCGATATCGGCGAATTCATATTTTTTCAGCTTATCCTTCTCTTCACGAAGTCTGTTTCTGAATTCAAATATTATATCTATCAGGCAGTTGATAT
Organism: Eubacterium sp.; assembly: GCA_017616955.1. GTDB lineage: Bacteria > Bacillota > Clostridia > Lachnospirales > Lachnospiraceae > Eubacterium_Q. The sequence continues at coordinate 4,411 of JAFZXD010000126.1, forward strand.
ATTCTCCGGAATCCTTGATATCCTTCATTATATCTTCTTCACTGTAGATATCTTTAAAGCCTTTCTTGATAGCTTCTCGCTCATCTTTAAGAAGAGCTTCGAACTCCTCATCATACACTTCGATCAGCTTCTTACTCTGGAAATTCTTCCATCTCGGAGAAACTGCTAACTTCATAGTCTCCAGTGTCTCCGCCTTAGCAACGATCCTCAGCCTTTCAAGATCATCTTCGTACATTTCCAGCATCTTAAGATTCACTTGCTCTTTCTCTTCTGATGCTGGAGCATGAAATATCTCAAATCGCCTGCTCAGAATACCTATGCATTCCGCAGCAAGATTTCTGTAATAGGATATGTAATCCTGCACCCACTTCTGTCCCTTTATGTATTCTCTTAATTCTTTATTCAGTTCCTCTTCACGCTTGCTCTTATCAGGCACATAAACTCTGGTGCTTTCGAGCCATCCTTCCGGATAAGCATAGCTTTCGGAGACTGAATATATATCCATTATCTTCCTTTTGATATCGCTGTCATCAAT
>JAFZXD010000127.1 GCA_017616955.1 Eubacterium sp.
AGATTATATCGGATTCTACCTTACCGACGGTCAGCAATATTATTATAACCTTGCAGAAGCGATCTATTATGCACAGACTTATTATATAAACTGCTTTGTGGGGTATTTTTCGGATTCATTTACGGAAGAAGAGAGCAAGGTGTATATAGAGGCATCTAAATATGTTCTTGAAATAGCAAAAAGAAAAAATAAAGACAGAGACTACTCTGAGATTGAGAGTCTACTGAAAGGAGAATCATTATGAAGAATACAAGTGTAACCTTTAAGGAAATGAAGAAGAAGGGTGAGAAGATCTCAATGCTCACCGCTTATGATTATTCGACAGCTAAGCTCGTTGACCAGGCTGGTATCAACGGAATCCTTGTTGGCGATTCGCTCGGAAATGTAATGCTCGGTTATCCTGATACTGTTTCAGTTACCATGGAGGACATGATCCATCACGGTGCTGCAGTTGCAAGAGGAGCAAAGGATAGTCTGGTTGTTATAGATATGCCTTTCATGTCATATCAGGCATCTGTATATGATGCAGTTATAAATGCCGGTAGACTTATGAAGGAAGGAAGAGCCGGAGCTGTAAAGCTTGAAGGCGGAGAGGAGATCATTCCTCAGGTTGAAGCAATTGTTAAGGCAAGTATTCCCGTTATGGGACATATAGGTCTTACACCTCAGTCTATAAATGCATTTGGCGGATATAAGGCTCAGGGTAGAGATATTGCTTCTGCAAAGAAACTTATAAAGGATGCTAAGCTTCTTGAAGAGGCAGGGGCATTTGCGATAGTGCTTGAGTGTGTACCTGCAGAACTTGCAACATATGTTACTGAGCATATATCAATACCTACTATCGGAATCGGTGGTGGTGCAGGAACTGACGGACAGATTCTTGTATATGCTGATATGCTTGCTATGTTCAGTGATTACAAGCCTAAGTTTGTAAAGCATTTCGCAAATGTGGGTGAAGTGATGATGCAGGGATTTAAAGATTATGATGCTGAAGTAAAAGCCGGAACATATCCTGCAGAGGAACATAATTACGCTATTGACCCTGAAGTGTTAAAAGCAGCAATCGCTGAATAATCATTAAAAGAATAATTGATTTGATAATATAGATTATAAAACATGAATATAAAGATTGATTATAAAGGAGAATCCTGAAATGTCTATTGCAATCGTAAAAACTGTAGATGATGTAAGAAAGGCTGTTGCCGAGTGGAGAAGTAAAGGAGAAACAGTAGGACTTGTACCTACTATGGGTTATCTTCATGCAGGTCATCAGTCACTTATAAAGAAGTCTGTTGAACAGAATGATCATACTGTAGTAAGTGTTTTCGTAAATCCTATTCAGTTCGGACCAAATGAAGACCTTGAGGCATATCCCAGAGATCTCGCAAGAGATGCTGAGCTGTGTGAAACTACCGGAGCTGATATGATCTTCAATCCGGAACCTGAAGAGATGTATAAGGATGGATTCGTTTCATTTGTAGATATGAACGGACTTACAAATCATCTGTGCGGACTATCCAGACCTGTACATTTCAGAGGAGTATGTACTGTATGTACAAAGCTGTTCAATATAGTTACTCCTGATAGAGCTTACTTTGGTCAGAAGGATGCTCAGCAGCTTGCTGTTATTAAGAGAATGGTTAAAGATCTGAATATGCCACTTGAGATAGTTGGTTGCCCAATCGTCAGAGAAGAAGACGGACTTGCTATGAGCTCGCGTAATACATACATGAATGACGAGGAAAGAAAAGCTGCTCTTATCCTCAGTAAGTCAATCAAGCTTGGTCAGAAACTTATAGAAGATGGCGAGAGAAGCGCTGAAGTTGTTAGAACAGAGATGACAAAGCTTCTTCAGTCAGAGCCTATGGCTGATGTTGAATATGTAAATGTAGTAAATAATCTTACAATGGAAGATATCGATACAGTTGAAGGAGATATCCTCGTAGCAATAGCTGTTAAGATTAATAATAAAGTAAGACTTATTGATAACTTCATGATGACTGTATAATCTAGAATTGGATTATTCTTATAAAATTATAAATCATAGAATTAATTAGTAGGAGTTTATAAAATGATTTGTACATATCTTAAATCAAAGATACATAGAGCTGTTGTAACTCAGTCAGCACTTAACTATGTTGGAAGTATAACAATCGATGAAGATCTTATGGATGCATGCGATCTTGTTGAATACGAGAAGGTTCAGGTTGCCGATGTAAATAACGGTAACAGACTTGAAACATATGTTATCGCAGGTGAGAGAGGTTCGGGAGTTATCTGTCTTAACGGAGCTGCTGCCAGATTCGTATCAGAAGGCGACAGAGTTATAATCATGAGTTATGCTCAGATGACACCGGAGGAGTTTAAAGAAAATCCGCCGAAGGTTGTGTTTGTAAATAAAGAGAATAAGATCGTTAGGAAGACGAGATACGAAAAACATGGGGAGTTGTTTGATTTGTAAGAATAATACGCTTGTTCGTGCGTGTAAATAATAAATCAAACAATCGGAAGAAGGGAGAGAATGGTTATGCTGGAAGGAAAGAATGTAGTTATTGGCGTGTGCGGTGGCATAGCTGCTTATAAGATGGCTGATGTGGTTTCGGGTCTGGTTAAGCTGCATGCTGATGTTCATGTTGTTATGACGAAGAATGCTACGAATTTTATTACTCCGGAGACTTTTAAGGTTCTTTCTAAGAATAAAGTGTATGTTGATGTATTTGATGAAGATACTGATGACTATACAAAGGTTCCGCATATTTCTCTTGGTTCGAATGCGGATGTTATTCTTATAGCACCTGCTACAGCAAATATGATCGGAAAACTTGCTAACGGAATAGCAGATGATATGGTTTCTACCGTGGTTCTTCCTGCTACATGTCCTATTCTTGTTTCTCCTTCTATGAATGTACATATGTTTGAGAACAGAATAGTTCAAGATAATATAGAGAAGCTTCGTTCTTACGGTATGACTATTATAGAGCCTGATTCAGGACATCTTGCCTGCGGATATGATGGTAAGGGTAAGCTTCCTCAGCCTGAAGAGCTTATTGAGCATATTGTATATGCAATATCTAAGAAGAAGGATATGATAGGTAAGAAGGTTCTTGTTGATGCGGGACCAACGCAGGAGTCTATCGATCCTATTAGATATATAACAAATCGTTCTTCCGGAAAGATGGGATATTCACTTGCCAGAGTGGCAGCGATGAGAGGAGCAGAGGTTACTCTTGTTTCAGGACCTACAAATCTTAAAACACCTCTTGGTGTAAATAAGGTTGATGTCATTTCCGCTAAGGATATGTATGATGCTATGGTTGAAAGTGCCGGTGATTCGGATATTATAATCATGGCTGCGGCTGTTGCTGACTATACTCCGGAAACTGTTGCTGAGAATAAGATCAAGAAGCAAGATGGTAATCTTAACATTCCGCTTAACAGAACTGATGATATTCTTAAGACTCTGGGAGCTCAGAAGAAAAAAGGGCAAGTTATCGTCGGATTTTCTATGGAGACTGAGAATCTGCTTGCGAATTCAAGAAAGAAGCTTGAGTCTAAGAATTCAGATATGATATGTGCCAACAGCCTTACGACAGAAGGTGCAGGATATGGAGTTGATACGAATATCGTTACACTTATCACAAGAACAGATGAAGAGGAGCTTCCGCTTATGTCTAAGGACGATGTTGCGGATGCAATTCTGACCAGAGCTCTTTCCATAACTTCTTTGACTTAGATATGTTTTTATGATACACTGATATATCGAAAATCACATGGGTGTCGACATATATGTCCGGCACCCGTGACAAATATTATAACGTAATTTAGGAGGCATACTCATGCAGGACTATAAAAAGGAATTTATCGATTTCATGCTTGATTCAAATGTACTTAAATTCGGAGATTTCACTCTGAAGAGTGGTCGTAAGTCACCATTCTTTATGAATGCCGGATTGTATATAACAGGAACTCAGCTTATGAAACTTGGTGAATACTATGCTCAGGCTATTCACAATACTTACGGAGATGATTTCGATGTTCTGTTCGGACCTGCTTACAAGGGTATCCCAATTGCTGTAGCTACAACTATTGCTTATCAGAAGTTATATGGAAAAGAAATCAGATACTGCTCAAACCGTAAAGAGGCTAAAGATCACGGTGATGCAGGTATCCTTCTTGGAAGCCCTATCAAAGATGGCGATA
>JAFZXD010000128.1 GCA_017616955.1 Eubacterium sp.
GGATGCAAAGTAAATCAATACGAATCAGATGCGATGCTCGAGGCTCTTCTCGAAGCCGGCTGTACCCGTTATGAAGAAGGCGACACAGCTGACATCTGTATCATAAACACCTGCTCTGTCACCAACATGGCTGACAGGAAATCAAGGCAAATGATCAACCGCCTTCGTAAACAGAATCCGAATGCTATCGTAGCCGCCACAGGATGCTACGTTCAGATAGCCGGTGACTCCCTTTTGGAAAATGGCCTTATCGACCTAGTCATCGGAAATAACAGAAAAAAAGATGTTGTACGTTTGCTGGATGAATACATTTCCACCGGAACTGTCAGTGATAACTATATAGATGTAAATAAAGATCCGGAATATGAAAACCTATCGATTGAGAAACCGGAGACCCATACCCGTGCATACGTGAAGATCCAAGATGGCTGCAACGAATTCTGCAGCTACTGCATCATTCCATATGCCAGAGGTAGAATTAAGAGCAAGAAGCTTATCGATATAACCGCTGAGGTCGATACACTTGCCAAGAACGGCACTAAGGAGATAATCCTAACCGGTATCAATGTATCTGCCTATGAAGATTCAGGACTTGGTCTCAAGGATGTGATCAAACGACTTTCTAAGATTGATGGTATCGAAAGAATCCGACTCAGCTCCATGGATCCTCGTATCGTCACAAAGGAGTTCCTTGATACAGTATCTAAACTGCCGAACTTCTGCCCACATTTCCATCTTTCCCTTCAGAGTGCCTGCAACAAGACACTAAAGGCTATGAACAGGAAATATACTATAGAAGAATATAAAGCTGCCTGTGAGCTGATCAGAAGCTACTTCGACAGGCCGGCGATCACTACAGACATCATTGTTGGATTCCCGGGAGAGACTGACGAAGATTTTGAAGACACATACAAGAACCTAGTTGAACTAAATCTTTACGAGATGCATGTATTCAAATACTCCCGTCGTAAGGGAACCGTTGCTGACAATATGCCTGAGCAGGTAGATGAGCAGATCAAAACAGAGCGAAGCAATCGTCTCCTAGAACTGTCAGCCAAGAATAAAGCTGCATTTGAGAAGCTTTTCGATGGAGAAAAACAGGAAGTCCTCATTGAAGAGATCGTTAAGATAAGAAACAAGAATTACTTCAGAGGCCATACAATGAGATATGTCCTGATCGACATTCCTGAGTCTGATCTTCCTCCTCTTGTAGAAGGTCAATCCTACATAAATAAGATTGTATAATCCGCATAAATGGGGCACTTTTCAGTGTCCCAAAAATTTTTTCAAAAAATTTTAAAAAAACACTTGCTTTTTATATCGTAGCCTGTTATAATCACATTCGTTGTTAAGAAATGGTCCGTTGGTCAAGCGGCTAAGACGCCGCCCTCTCACGGCGGAAACAGGGGTTCGATTCCCCTACGGACTACATTAAAGACTCGCATTTGCGAGTCTTTTTTCTTCTTCTGATGACAGTTTAAATCTGATTTCAACTGTCATCTTTTTTGCTTTATAAGCAAAAAAACTAATTAAATCTCCATTTCAGATTTACAACTACGTTACATGTCAGATATCAAACCACATCCATATCGATGATATATTGATTATCCTCCTATCTACTATATAAATATAGTTGCAACTGTTTTAACATTTAACATTTCTCACAAAAATTACAGGAGGATATTATAATGAATATTTTAAAAAGTATCGGGTTAGGAGCTGCAATGGTTACTACTGGAGCCATGCTAATGGGAACACCTACAGTCCCTAAGCTAAATACAACACCATCGCATATAAATTTTTATACCGGAATAGATTATTCAAAGGAGCCCGAATATTACGAAAAAAGTCGTATTTATAATTCCAAAGACTTGAATTGTTCAAAAGCAGTTAAAAGATATGTCGATACAGCCCTTTCTGAGGGTAATTGTAAAGTATATGATTATACAAAGGAACAAAAATATCTAGGATACAATAGCGTAGAGATACGCGGCATATCCACTTCTAAGAGTGTAGTTTTGATTACAGATGACCTAGCTCATCCAACTTTCAAAACTTACGTTTATGATTATAATATGAGTGAAACTGATTTCAAAAAGAATTTTACTAGTTATACGAAACTCGGAAACTATTATACACATACAGATATTTCCAACGACGGGGTATGGACTTATAATTACTTTTATCCCGGAGAAAGCTATTTTGTAGTTCATACAAGTTATCCTGATGGACGTGTTTTGCCCGACAGTTCGAGCTGTTTGAAAGAGATTCGTATCAATGCAACAAAATAATTTTTTTAACTTAAAAGAATGTGCCGATACCGCAATCAGGTATCAGCACATTCTTTTAAAATAAACAAAACACCAATGTTTCTATTTAAGTATCTTTATCTCCGCTGTTTCAACAGCCTTATCTATCAGCTCTTCAATCTTTCCAACGAGGTGTTGCTCTGACTTCTCAATCTGCTTCATCTTAGGCTTTGTTACAGGATGCTTATCTACAAATATAGTACAGCAGTCCTCATAAGGCTCGATAGATGTTTCAAATGTACCTATCTTCTGTGAGTACTCTACTATCTCCTGCTTATCCATTCCGATTACAGGACGATATACAGGGCACTGTACAGCTGCATCAATAACTCCAAGCGACTGCATAGTCTGTGATGAAACCTGGCCGATTGATTCACCGGTTACTATAGCCTGGCATTCATCCTTCTCGGCAAGTCTCTCAGCTATCCGGAACATAATTCTCTTCATTATGATCGTAAGCTGATCATGAGGACAGTTATCATATATACAAAGCTGTATCTCTGTGAAGTTTACAACATAAAGCTTGATAGGTCCTGTATACTGTGAAACGATAGTTCCAAGCTTCTCAACCTTCTCAAGGGCTCTCTGAGCTGTATAAGGCGGAGAATTGTAATATACAGCCTCCATCTCAACTCCACGCTTTCCTATCATATATGTAGCAACAGGGCTGTCGATACCACCTGACAGAAGTGACATAGCCTTTCCGTTTGTTCCTACAGGAAGTCCACCCGGACCCGGAATGATCTTGGAATAAACATATCCCTTCTCTCCTCTGATCTCGACCTCAACCATTATATCAGGCTTATGAACATCAACATGAAGTCCCTGTGACTCATACTTCACAAGAAGGTCATGTCCGATCTCCATATCTATCTCCATGGAATTCATAGGGAATTCCTTATTGATTCTTCTGGTATGAACCTTAAATGAAAAATCAAATCCACCCTCTGAATCGCCAAATGTCTGCTCAAAATGATCATAAACCGCATCTCTTACAGACTCGTATGTCATCTCCTCAGCAACGGTTACGGGACAAAGCCCTACTATACCGAATATCTTTGTTACCTTTCCAACCGCATCATCATAATCATAGTCAGAAAGTGCTTCAATATATATACGTCCGAAATCTCTGAATACCTTAAACTCACCGAGCGGCTTCAGTCTCGCACGGATACGTCTGCAGAGGATATCCTCAAATACATATCTGTTCTTTCCCTTTGTACCGATCTCCGCATATCTGACAAGAAACATTTTTACATTATTCATATCTTCATTCCTTTATATTATAGAATCCCACAAAGTTATCCTCTTACATAGTGTCTTAACACCGGCAAGAGTTCCTTTATGGTCTGCACTGCATAGTCAACTTCTTCAAATGTATTCTGCTCTCCGAAACTGAATCTGAGAGTAGATTCAATCTTTTTCTTATCCAGACCAATCGCTGAAAGAACAGCCGACTCCTTAGTCTTATTGGATGAA
>JAFZXD010000129.1 GCA_017616955.1 Eubacterium sp.
AAAAACTTATCTTTTTCAAAAATCTGCGGCAGGATAGGTTTCGACTCATCGAACATATGTGACTTCTGCGGAAGTCTCTTCTCAAAAAAGAGATTCTTATCATGCCTCAGTTCATCTTCTATAGTAAATAAAAATGACATATCAAGCGGTGCATCCGTCTTGAATATCATATCTTTATCTATGGTAAAGAAATCCGCCACCGTACGAATTATACTCTTATCTACCTCTCTTGTATACTCTAATCTTACAGGCTGCAATTTTCTTCTGAGTTTTATAACCTCTGCCATATGATCACGATAGTTCAGTTCCTCGTCATAAACCTTGTCCGCATCGATATCGGCATTCCTCGTTATTCTTACCAAAGACTTAACCGCTATATTATAGCCCGCAAAAACTTCCGGAAGAAAATGCAGTATCAATTCTTCCGCGAGCATATATGTTCCCTTATTGCCGGGAATCTCTATAAGTCTCGAAAACATTCCGTTATTGCACGGAACTATTCCGAATCTGTTTTTTCCTGTCTTTGTTTCCAGAACGGCAACAGCACAGATTTCTTTATTCTTTATAAATGGAAATGGCCTCTTCTTACTTACCGTAATCGGCGAAAGAAGCGGCAGTATCTCTCTGTCAAAAAATCCTCTGAGAAACTCCCCTTCCTTTTCATCAAGCGCCGCAAAATTAACGATCTTAATCCCCTTATCATTAACCTGCTTCATAAGCTTGTGATATGACTGATCCTTTCTTATCCCCAATTCCCTAACACGCTCTCGTATAGCCTCGAGCTGTTCGGATGCAGTCATGTTAGTTTTGTTCTCCTTCGGATTATCCTCCAGAAGCATCTGATCATGGATAGACCCCACTCTAACCATGAAAAACTCATCCAGGTTCGTCTGATAGATAGACATAAATGTCAGTCTCTCGCACAGAGGATTCCTTTCATCCTCTGCCTCCTCAAGAACTCTCTTATTAAATCGAAGCCAGGACAGTTCTCTGTTCTCATAAGTATTGTACAATGTAACACCTTCTCTCTTATACATTAGCACGTAATTATTAAAGCAATATTGTATCATACTTCGTGTTTTCTATAAAGCAAAAATCAACGTTTTATCACCTCTCCTCACAAAAAGTGGACAGTTGAAAATCAGATTTCAACTGTCCACTTTGGGAGTATATGGGAGGCTATTGTTTTGATTCTCCGATACCGTCTACTTTAATAACGAATTTTGTTTTTCCTGTGCTTCCTTCGGCTATACCTCCGAAGCTTTGATAACTTCTTGCTGCATCATTTATCTTATTGAATCTTCCGACAAAGTTTTCCACTCCGTCTTCAGTCTCATTAAGTTTATCCATTATCTTGTCTGTGGCACCTTTCAATTCTCCGGCACCATCGCGAAGTGCTCCGCTGTTTGAAGCCAAAGTATCCGTTCCGTCTTTTAGTTTTGCAACTCCGTCATTAAGAGTTCCGGTTCCGTTATATAAGGCTTCAGAACCGCTCTTCAGTGAATTCATTCCACTCTGAAGAGTTCCTGCTCCCTCATCAAGAGTCTTAAGTCCGCCTTCAAGGGACTCTGTTCCTGTCGCAAGCTTTCCGGCTCCTGTTGCAAGTTTTCCACTTCCTGCCGACAGACTCTTTGCTCCCGTCGCCAGTTTTCCTGCTCCTGCATCCAGACTCTTTGCACCTTTATACAGATCACCCGTTCCGGTAGCCAGACTTCCTGCTCCCGTTGCAAGACTACCCGCACCCGTCTTGAGATTATCTAATCCGGTTGTCAGTGTAGCTGTACCGTCAGCAAGCTGCTGGGTTCCTGCTTTCAAAGCTTCAAGCTGGGTTCCAAATGTATTAATAGTCTCTCCGACTTTTCCAAGTGTAACCTGGGCTCCGGCAGATGCATATGCAGAAGCTACATCTGTTACTGCTTTTCCGAATTCTCCATCACTTGCAGCAAGTCCGGATGTAAATGCAGAAAATTCACCTGCAGCAGAACCAAATCCTGCCCCATATCCCTGTCCGTAACCGGACTGAAATGCCGAAAGGATTACCGGATTCACATTAGTATCAACGGCATCAGCTACCGATGACGCCATTCCGGATGCAAGGGTTTCCGTATCTATATCAACACTTACATTTACATTTTCAAGGTTCGCACTTACATTTGATCCGACAGTCGTAAGCAGCCCCTGAACCATAGCTACTGCATCATCCTGATTCATTCCCGATGCCATAAGGCCCGCAACTATCTGCTGTGCCGAATCACTAGATGCAGCCCCTTCAATACCGCTTGTAACCTCTGAACTCACTTGAGAAGCAACCGAAGATGAGATACCTTCCTTTGCCTGTTCAAGCTGTGCATCAAGAGCTCCCTTAACCTGCTGTGATACACTAGTCTGAATACTCGATTTTATAGCAGCCTGAGCAGCTCCCACAGTTGTACCATTTGCAGGATCAAGCACCGATGAACTTCCCTGCTGTCCTGCAGCAGTTGCTGCTTTAGATGCTACAGCAGCCTGCTGTTCCTCCGGTGACATTCCGCCGAGAGATGCCATAGTCGGTGCTGTTCCTGCAGCAACCGAAGCTATCGAAGAACTGATTCTGGAAGATGTATCTGTTCCAAGCATTGATTCAGCAGATGCCTTTATAGCACTCTGTGTTGCTTCATCTACTTTTCCACCCGAAAGCTTAGATGCATCCGGAAGTGTTATAGCCTGAACCTTCTCATTAAGTGTGTTTACTCCGGTACTTATCTGCTTTGCGCCTTCATATGCTGAACCGGTACCTTCAGACAGAGCCGATGCTCCTGCACTGAGTTTATCCGCTCCCTCTTTTACAGATTTAGCTCCACTACTTAATGAACTGGTGCCCTTCTTAAGTGTAGCTGCACCTTTTGATAAAGTCTTGGCTCCCTTATCAAGTGAATCCGCTCCTTTACTGAGTTCCGAAGCACCTGTATTAAGCGTCTTTGAACCATCATATGCTTTATCAAGTCCACCCTTAATCTGATCGGTACCCGAAGCCGCAGCTCCTGCACCATCTTTTAATTGTTCAGTACCCGATGCAAGTGAACCGGTGCCCATACTAAGTGTATCCACTCCTGTGGCAACCTGATCCATACCATCCGTATACTGAGTTATTCCGTCGACAAGAGAATTCATGCCGTCAATGTACTCACCCGAAAGCTCATCTATCTTCTCCTCAGATTCGGATATATCTATTCCATCTTCATCCCCAAGCGTCTCCGCAGACGCTACCGTAACACTCATACCCAGTTCGAAATCATTTACGTCAGCCTCAACCTCGAAATAATCCGGAAGCTTTATATCCTTCTCATCCAGATCAAGACTTTCCGTAAGTCCCGGCATACCATAACCCACAGCAATATATCTGGATCCGTCTGAGATAAGCTTTCCATTCTCCATCTCTACATTTTCAAACTTATCCATATCAAGTATCATGCCTGTAGCCATGACGAAAGGTGTATAAACCTCTCCATCTTTTGATGAATTATTATATTCATATCTGATCTTAACATGTCCGCTTTTTCCAACCAGCTCGGAACTGTCCACCTTTTTTCCGTCCAGATAATATGTTACATCAACAGAAACCGGTGCCTCTTCATCAGTCGTTCCCTGATAATAGATATCTCCACCCTGAGCATCCCATGTTAGCTTGTCTCCGGTCTGTGTATAAGTCTCATTGCCTTTTACATTTTCGATATTATCCAGATTTGATATATCGGAAATGACATCCGACTTATCAGTATTCTTAAGCCACTCGCTTACTATCACATTCTTTACGGATCCGGATGAATCAGCCATCACATACACTGTTTCGTCTTTGTCGGAATCCGTTTCAGATCCGATTCCAAGGGAATCCTTCAGAACATCTTCGATATCATCTTCCTCTTTTTCAGACATAGCCCCGGCATCCGGAGTAATCTCTTTTACCTCTGAAGTACCGCAGGCAGCGAGACTTCCGATCATAAATATACTCATAGCTGCAGCTATTCTTCTTTTTGCAGCCTTATAATACATATTCTTCATCATGCACCTCTCCTCTCAAGTTTAATCTTCCTTCTGAATCCGGAAGACGTATGAACTATGATTGGGTCAAATACTCTAAGTACTGCAGGAAGCAGAAGTATAACAACAAACATACTGATAACTGCTCCTCTTGCCATCAGGATACATAAAGCACTGATCATATCTATCTTTGAATAAACACCTACTCCAAATGTAGCGGCAAAGAACGAAAGCGCACTTACAAATATAGATGAAACCGAACCTTCGAGCGCATTTGTCACCGCATCCGTTTTATCCATTCCCGAACTTCTTGCAACCTTATATTTATTTGTCATAAGAATCGCATAATCAACTGTCGAACCTAGCTGAATTGTTCCGATAACGATAGACGCTATGAATGGAAGAACAGCTCCGGTATAATGCGGTATACCCATATTTATAAATATCGCAAATTCGATAACAGCAACCAGAATCACCGGAAGTGAAACCGATTTAAATACACAAAGAATGATGGCCGCAACAAGAAGAATTGAAACCGAATTTACAACATTAAAGTCGTGATTTGTTACCTTTATAAGGTCTTCCGTACATGGAGCTTCACCTATAAGCATTCCCTTAGAATCATATTTATCCAGGATTTTATTTATCACATCACACTGCTTATTCACTTCGTTTGATGCAACTTTATATCCAGACATAACAAAGAGCAGCTGGTACTCTCCATCGTCAAGAACCTCCCTGATATGTTCAGGGATCATCTCCTTAGGCATATCTGCTCCAAGCATAGACTGAAGTCCCATAACAGACTTTACTCCGTCTACTTCCTGAATCTCTTTTATCAGATTACGAACTTCTTTATCTTTAAGATTCGAATCAATAAGAAGCATATGCGTTGAGCTCATGTCAAATGTATCTTCCAGTTTTGCATTTGCCTGTATACTCGGAAGATCCTTCGGAAGAGAAGAATCCAGATTGTAATAAACCTTATTGTGAGACTGCCCGTAATACGCCGGAACAATAAGTATGATAAAAGCCGCTATTGCAAGATAATAATGCTTTACGATCCATGAACTTATCTTTGAAAAATCCGGTATTATTGGCCTATGGGTTGTTTTGGAAATAGCCTTGTCACAGGTAAGTATGAGGGCCGGGAGAACCGTCACACAGCAGACAACTCCCAAAACAACACCCTTGGCCATAACTACTCCCAGATCAAGTCCGAGAGTAAAACTCATAAAACAAAGTGCTATAAATCCTGCTACCGTTGTTATCGAACTACCGACAACCGATACCAGAGTTTTATCTATCGCAACCGCCATAGCGGTTTTATTATCATTCGGATACTCCTGTTTTTCTTCGCAATAACTGTGCCACAGGAATATTGAGTAGTCCATCGTAACCGCAAGCTGAAGAACTGCTGCCAGAGCTTTAGTTACGTACGATATCTCTCCGCTTATAAAGTTTGAACCAAGATTATATATAACCGCCATTCCTATACTTGCCAGGAAAAATAGCGGAATGAGAAATGAATCCATAGTGAGAGTTAGTACCAATGAACATAGAACAACAGCTATAACAACATATATCGGTACTTCTTTATCGCTAAGATTCTTTGTATCAATAACTACTGCAGACATACCGCTCACAAATACCTGCTTATCTGCCAGTGCTCTTATCTTCTCAACTCCTTCCAGAGTTTCATCCGCCGAAAGCGTAGTATCAAAGAACACGATCATCAACTGCGAATCGCCGTTTACGATTGCTTCTTTAACATTATCGGGAAGAAGTTCTTTTGGAATCCCTCCACCTGTAAGCGAGTCATAACACAGTACTCTCTTCACGTGATCAACTTCGCCTATCCGGTCCGCAAGCTTCTTCATATCTTTCGCCTGCATTCCGTCTACTATGACCATTGAAAATGCGCCAGTCCCAAAATCCTTTGCCAGGATATCCTGTCCCTTCATAGTTTCTATATCCTTCGGAAGGTAGGTCAAAATATCATAATTCGTTCTGGTTTTGATATAGCCTATAGCCGAAGGGATAAGTAGAAGCACAGCCAGGATAAGAATAGGTATTCTCAATCGTACAACAGCTTGTCCAAAACCTTTCATATCTAATTCCTCCTAAAAAGATGATTAAACCAACTTTCAAACCTATTTATATATGATTCGGGGAATATTGTAATTAGACACAAATGATATCGTGATACATTTTTAGACACTTTTCAAAAACTGTCTAAAAGCGAAAGAATAAAAAAGAGTTCCAAACTCAGATAAACTAAGTTTGAAACTCTTTTGGTTCGTGCCGGCAACCGGGGTCGAACCGGTACGAGGATCGCTCCTCACGGGATTTTAAGTCCCGGGCGTCTGCCAATTCCGCCATGCCGGCATAATTAACGGCTGCATAGCAGCCGTCAACAACTTGTTAATTATATATGTATTTTGAAAAAACTGCAACCCTTTTTGAAAACTTTTTTACGGTTCGCTTTCTTCCTTAGGAATAATAGGTGATGCTTTATAGTGAATCTTAGTCAATTTAGACATTCCTGTCATATTCCATCTGCTCTCGATTCTGGAATAAATCTTGTGAAGATATTCCTCATGAAGTTCAGGTAAAAGAAGGAAAAACTGATTGCTTCGGCTCTGCATCATAAGGTCGCTTCTTCTGAGAACCTGATTAATGATCATTCCATAGTTCTTGATAATTCTGTCGTACTCATCCTTGTCCGTAACGCTTTCATCAACATCTATAGTCACAAGGACTTTGCAAGCCGTACCATTATATGCCTGAATATATCTCTTAAGGAATCTGTATACGATACTAAAGTTACCGTATCCAAGCCAAAGTGCTCCTCTGCCTTCCTGTTTCTCTTCAAGTCCCCTGGTGATAGCTTCTATCTCCTCAGCACCCGTATCTTCTTTATCATAGAACGCACATCCATGACTTCCGGTCTGCTTTACATACTCCAGAGCTACATCTGCTTTCTGAAACAGATCCTTATAATCTGTTCCGTGATCCGGTACTGTAACAGCTCCTATCGATACGCCGACAGATACATTACTGTCTTCTCCAAGAAGATTCTGAGCTGCCTGATCGATACCTTTGTTGATACGTCTCAGCATGCTCGCTATCTCATCTTTATTGGAAAGACCTTTGCAGAACAGAATAAATTCATCTCCACCAAGTCTTCCTTTTATAACGTCATTATGTGTCACATTATCAATGATCGACGCGCATTTTTCAAGGAACTTATCTCCCAGTTCCCTTCCGTATATATCATTGAAAAGCTGAAAATTATCCATGTTTATAAGCATCAAGGTTCCCTTGTAGCTTTTACATGCATTAGTCAGCCTGTCGATAATGTTGTCTTTATGCATTTTTTTGCCCCCCGCCGGTAAAATAACTACTTTTAAAAAAACAAAAGTTAAATCCCATGTTATTATATTATTTTCTGACTAAAAAGTATAGTAAAAATTGTTTTATGTTTATTAATATTACGTTTTATGATATCATTTATATGTTTTAAACTTTAAAATGGTGGTGAGAACATGTCAGAATCACTTATAACAAAACGCGCTATCGCTGATAGTTTAAAAGAACTGACCGGAGAGAAAACATTTGATAAAATATCCGTAAAGGATATCTCTGAAAAATGCGGTATAAACCGTCAGACTTTCTATTATCATTTTGAAGACAAGTTTGCTCTTTTGGAATGGATATATAAAACCGATCTTTTTGATGCCAACATGGAAGGCATCGATTTCGATAACTGGGGCGAGAAATTCTATCAGACGCTTACGGCTATGAAGAATGACAAATGCTTCTATGTCAATACAATTAATCACACTGAGAATTATATACACAGATATCTTACCGAGCAGACTCAATCTGTATTTCAGAAGGCTATTGATATACTCGATGAGAGGAAGACCGTTGATAAAGTACAACGAGAATTCATAGCAAAGTTTTTTGCATACGGTGTAGCGGGAATGGTCATTGAATGGGCTTCGGGAGGAATGATCAAGGATCCGAAATTCTTATCAACAAATATGATGAAGCTCAAAAACAGCTGCGAAAAAGCCGCCTATATCTATATAACAGATGAGGTCTACGAAAAGATAGAAGAAGAGATGAAAAATCTTTAGTTGCCGTGATTGAATATTTATTGTATAATTATTCATCGTAAACAATGTCTTTTTTTAAGGAGATTTGCATGAAATATAAAAATAAAAAACTACTCAGTGCCATCCTTATAGGTACTATGATAGCAGGAACTATTCAGGCTATCCCCGTAAATAACAGCGTTGTTTCCGCAGATGAATTATCAGATGCTGAAGAAAAGAAAGCTGAAGCAAGATCAAAACGAGAGGAAGCAGAGTATAAACTCTCTCAGCTTGAGGTTGCGAAGAGTGATATTCTCAACGTCATCGAGTCTCTTGATAAAGAGATAAGCGGATACCAAACCAAGATATCCGATCTTCGAAGCGAAAAGAATCGTCTACAAGTTTCAGCAGCCGTTATAGAAAATAATCTTCAGAATGCTTACATAGCTGAATCAAAGCAGTATGAAAGCATGAAAGAGCGAATCCAGTTCGCCTATGAAAATGGCGATGCTGACTATATAGAAGCTCTTCTATCCATTAAAGAATATTCATCTGTTACCAATCAGTCAGAATATGTTGATAAGGTTTCCATATACGATCAGCAGCAGCTGAACGAACTTCTTGTAATCGAGAAAAGCATTGCAGAGTTTAAAGCAACCATCTCCGATAACTTAAAAGAAGTCAGCAGTTTGAAAGCTGAAGCTGAGGAAGAACAGGAAGCGCTCGAAGTTATGCAGAGCGGAAAGCAGTCAACTCTTTCCGAGTATAATATCGAGATTGCAGATCAGCAGATAACTATAGAAGAGATGGAAGCGCTTGAAGCTGAACAGGATCAGGCGATTGCTGCTATAGAAGCACAGGCAGCTGCAGCAAGAGCAGCCGCACAGGCAGCTACAAGACCAAGCGCATCATATAAATCATCAGATGATACTTCATCTCCTACCGATGCAGAAGACGACTCAGATTATTATGAACCTGATTCTTTGAATTCATATTCCGGAGGTGCATTTACATGGCCCCTTCCGGGATGTTATACATTAACTGATACTTTTGGTCCAAGAGAAGTTCCAACTCCGGGTGCATCTTCATTCCACCATGGAATTGATATCGCAGGCGATGAAGGGCTTCCTATAGTAGCAGCTGCTGACGGAGTTGTATCCTTCACAGGTTACTTCGGAGCCGGTGGTAACACAGTCATCATTGACCACGGCGACGGAATGTCCACACTGTACATGCATATGTCTGCATTCGCAATCGGTGAGGGCGCAAATGTTACAGCAGGAACAGTTATTGGATATGTTGGAACAACCGGTGCTTCTACCGGTCCACATCTTCACTTTGGTCTGAGAATCGGTGGAGAATATTACGATCCGTTGGGATACTTATAAAATAGATAATATATGCTAACATAAAAAGAAAGTAGGATGATCGTCATCCTACTTTTTTAGTGTTCATTCTATTCTTTTCAATTATATAATCAAGAATCACATGATTGAACCGTCTTTTTTAATATCTGTAAATACATATGTGAAAACCGGTTTATCGCTTTTCTTTCTCAGATTAGCTATTACACTTCCCGGGAATGAAGATATAAAACCGTTGTAAGCAGATACGCTCTTATTATATGCAAGACTCGCTTTGAATATGTCTTTTCTCGCCATATCAAACTTCTCGAGATTCTCAACAAATTCCGCATCCTTTTTCAATTCAGGATGTTTTTCGATTACTTCCTGAAGAGCAGAATCAGCTTTATCAAGCTGCTCTGATGTAACCGACTGCATCGTTGCCAGAGTACCAAGCGTAAATGCAGATGTATCCGGAGCTTCTATCTCATGTTTTATTCCGGCCTTATCAAGAGCTTCCACAAGTTTTCCGAGACGGAACCCGCGATCCCATATTCCTGCGTCCACCTCAGCATTTTTATCTCTGGTAACGGACTCAAGTTTATTTATTCTGGTTGTAATATATATGAATGTAACGCCCAGTATTAAGACTAAAGCAAGTATGAAATATCCCAACGTTTTTTCCCCCGTGGTCTTTATTAGTTTTTTGTAACTGTTCAGTCCACTGACTATTTTAACACAACGGATATATATAATGCTACCATAAGTTACCGCTTATTGAATTCCAAGGAGCTTGTATGTTCTTTCAACCTCTTCTTTTGTAGGAGGATTTACCCCCTTAAGCGGGTACTCTATATTCAGTCTTTCATATTCAGGAATACCCATCTTATGATATGGAAGCACCTCTACTTTTGATACTGTTTTCAGAGTTTTTATATATTCACCCAATTCTTTAACAGCTTCTTCATCATCCGTGATTCCCGGAACAAGAACATATCTTATCCACATTTCCTTGCCGTTATCCGACAGATATTTAGCCATCTCAAGAATATTTTTATTTGTATGTCCGGTCAGTTTCTTATGCTCATCATCTCTTATATGTTTTATATCAAGCATAAAAAGGTCCGTCACTTCACAGAGTTTTTTAAACTTTTCAAAGAATTCGCCTTCACTCTTAAAAGGATTTCCCGATGTATCCAGAGTTGTATTCACGCCCTCTTTCTTCGCCAACGCAAATAGCTCAGTTACAAAATCTATCTGAAGGAGTGCTTCTCCTCCGCTTACGGTTATTCCTCCACCATTCTTCCAATAAGTGCGAAACCGTAGTGCCTTACTCATTATCTCAGATGGAGTAACACTATGAACTGTTATACCACTATCATTTAATTTGTCCAGATTATCACCCGTGCATATATTCCATGTCTCAGGATTGTGACAATACTTACATCTCATGTTACATCCCTGCATGAAGACAATGAATCTTATACCGGGACCGTCCACAGCCCCAAAGCTTTCGGTAGAATGAATATAACCTATAGTTTCCGACATGATAAATCTCCTCTTTATTGCATTTCACAGTAACTCATAATACACCCTTCTTAAAAAGCTGACAACTGAGATCTGATCTCAACTGTCAGCTTTTTATTATATGTATATATTAAGAACTGTTTTATTTACAGAGCGTCATGGAATGTTCTGCTGATAACATCCATCTGCTGTTCCTTTGTCAGGCTTATGAACTTAACAGCATAACCTGAAACTCTGATTGTGAAGTTAGCATACTCAGGCTTTTCAGGATGCTCCATGATATCCTCAAGTGTTGCACGGCTGAATACATTTACGTTAAGGTGATGTGCACCCTGATCAAAGTATCCATCCATAGCGTTCATGAGGTTCTGTACTCTCTCGTCTTCTGTATGTCCGAGAGCGTCAGGATTCATTGACTGAGTATTTGATATGCCATCAAGTGCCCATACATAAGGAATCTTTGCAACTGAGTTAAGTGATGCAAGAAGTCCGCTTGTCTCTGCTCCGTAGCTTGGGTTAGCTCCAGGTGCAAGTGGAGTCCATGCACGACGTCCATCCGGCATATTTCCTGTAAACTTACC
>JAFZXD010000011.1 GCA_017616955.1 Eubacterium sp.
ACTGTCGGAACAAGGCTGAGCAGTTCTTCACACTCGGTCATACTTGGTCTGTTAACATCGCAGACAACCACAACCGTATTCTGATTCACCTGGCTCACCGCTTCCGTACTGGTCAGAAATACTCCGTCGTAGAAGTTTCCAACCTTAAACGAATTGTACAGAGGCTTTATAGCATCTGTCACTTCATTTATAACTATGTAAGCCTTCTTTCCAAGGCTGGTAACCATTCTGTAAATACCTATAGCTGAGCCGAAGGCATCCGCATCCGGTCTCTTGTGTGCCATAATAAGAACCTTGTCCTTGCTGAGAAGAAGCTCCTCGAAAGCCTGAGCCTTAACTCTGGCCTTAACTCTCGTAGCCTTCTCGGTTCCGGCACTCTTTCCTCCGAAGTAAGTAACCTGATCGCCATACTTGATAGCTGCCTGGTCACCACCTCGTCCCATAGCCATACCTATAGCGGTACGCGCATTATCATAGGCATTCATAAAACTGTTCTGAACCGGATCGGAGTCTCCACCGATACCGATGCTCAGAGTCATGGAAATGTCATTTCCGACATTTATACTCTTAACCTCATCAAGGAGTGAAAACTTATCTTCCCTGAGAGTCTGAATATACTTCTGTTTGAAAACAAAGAAATACTTATCGTTCTCAGTATGCTTTACGATCGCATCTATATTGCTGAGATACATATTGATCTTTCTCTCAACAAGTGCTGTAAGAATAGAATGCTTCAGATCTTCAAGCGAATCCATAACTTCATCATAGTTATCAAGATATATAAGACCCGCATAAAGCTTCTGTTCCGCGTTCTCCTGTTCGTAGCGTCTGAGCTCTGTCTCATCAAAAAGATACATAGCAATAACTATATCATCATCTTTCTTCTGATCCTTATCTTCTTCGAAAACATTTGACAGGTCCATCCTTCTAAGAGTTACTCTGTACTTTCTGTCTTCGTATTCGATTCCGACATCTATACTATCCACCTCATCAACAAGATCGGTAGATATTTCAGGGAAATACGAATCCACAGTTTTCTTAATCCTCTTATCCTGAGAAACACCCAGGATGTCATGGAACATATTATTGGCCCACATTACATGACCTGATGTATCAAGTATTGCATATGGAATCTCCAGTTCATGAAGAAGTTCCTTCTGAACCTTTCCCTGTTCCAATGAATAGTCAACCAGCACGCTTCCGATCGATGGAATAAGTCTGAGATACAGTATAATAACAACCGCAATGTACACCACGAGAAGTGCTACACTTATAGTTCCGATTCTTGAATCAAGACCATTCTCATATATCGTAAATAAAAGCAGCGTAAGCGCCAGAAGTATCGGAATGATAATGATGTATTCTATTCTTCTTTTAAGCTGTTTTTCTTTGTTCATTATAAATGTTACCCTTTATTTAAGAGCTTCGATTCTCTCACATACCTGAGCGTAAGTTTCCTTATACTTAGCAAGCTTTTCCTTCTCGGCATTAACCTTAGCCTCAGGAGCTTTCTCTACAAAGTTAGGATTGCTGAGCATTCCTTCACCACGCTTGATTTCGCCTTCAAGACGAGCTTTCTCCTTGCCAAGTCTCTCAAGCTCTTTGTCTATATCTACAAGGTCTGCAAACGGAATGTAAATAACTGCATTGTGGATAACTGCAGAAACCGCATCATCTGCGATTCCGGCTTTATCAGCCTGCACATAAACTTCACCGGCATAACCGAGTGTTCCGAAGAATACTTTACTCTCCTCAAATACCTTGCGGATATCTTCTTTATCTGAAACAACATAAACTGCTGCCTTTCTTGAAGGCGGAACATTCATGTCGGTTCTTACAGTTCTTATAGCTCTGACTGCATCCTTAATGATATCAACATTGTTAGCTTCTACCGCAAATTCTCTTGCTTCATCAGCTACAGGCCAGTCAGCTATCATAATAGACTCATCGCCTGTAAGTGTGCAGTAGATCTCCTCAGTAACAAATGGCATATATGGATGAAGCAGCTTAAGACCGATTGAAAGAACTTCTCTCAGAGTCCAAAGTGCAGCAGCCTTTGTCTTATCTTCTTCTGCCCAAAGTCTAGGCTTAACCATCTCGATATACCAGTCACAGAACTCATCCCAAAGGAAGTCATGAATCTTATCAGCTGCAATACCCAGCTCATACTTCTCCATGTTATCTGTAACATCACGAACTACACTGTTGGCCTTAGCGACGATCCACTTATCAGCCATTGTAAGGTCATCAAGTGTAACCTTATTGATATCTTCATCAGTAATGCCTGCTTCCTTGGCACTATCCATATTCATCATGATGAAACGTGAAGCATTCCATATCTTATTAGCAAAGTTACGGCTCGCATCAAGTCTGTCCCAGATGAATCTCATATCATTACCGGGAGCATTTCCGGTAATAAGCATGAATCTAAGTGCGTCAGCACCATACTTATCGATAATCTCAAGAGGGTCGATACCATTTCCAAGAGACTTACTCATCTTACGTCCCTGTTCATCTCTGACAAGTCCGTGGAAGAGAACTGTGTGGAAAGGAATCTTATCGGTCTGCTCAAGAGCTGAGAATATCATACGAATTACCCAGAAGAAGATAATATCATATCCTGTTACAAGTACATCTGTTGGGAAGAAATACTTGAAGTCTTCTGAATCTGTATCAGGCCAGCCAACTGTTGAGAATGGCCAAAGAGCTGATGAGAACCAGGTATCAAGTGTATCTTCATCCTGCTTCAAATTCTTGCTCTGACACTTAGGACACTGACAAGGCGCTTCCAGATCAACAATGGTCTCACCACAATCCTGACAATACCACGCAGGAATTCTGTGTCCCCACCATAACTGTCTAGATATACACCAATCACGGATGTTATCAAGCCAGTTGTAGTATATCTTGTTCATTCTTTCAGGAACCAGCTTAACCTCACCTGTCTCTACAACCTTTCGAGCACGAGCAGCCATCTCATCCATTTTTACAAACCACTGAGGCTTGATAAGTGGCTCAACTGTAGTTCCACATCTATCATGAGTACCAACCTGATGAGTATGAGGAACAACCTTTACAAGAAGCCCCTCAGCTTCAAGATCTTCAAGAACTGCCTTACGAGCCTCATATCTATCCATGCCATGATATCTTGTTTCAGGACATTTGATAGTTGCATCATCATTCATTATATTAATCTCTTCAAGGTTGTGTCTCTTTCCAACCTCAAAGTCGTTAGGGTCATGAGCAGGTGTAATCTTAACACAACCTGTTCCGAACTCTTTATCTACATATGAGTCGGCAATAACCGGAATCTCTCTATTAACAAGAGGAAGAAGCAGAGTCTTACCAACGATATCCGCATATCTTTCATCCTCAGGATTTACAGCAACGGCTGTATCACCAAGAAGAGTTTCTGGACGAGTTGTAGCTATCTCAACAAATCTTCCCTCTTCACCAACTACAGGATAATTAATATGCCAGAAATTACCGTTCTGCTCCTCATGCTCAACTTCAGCATCAGAAATAGTAGTCTGACAAACAGGACACCAGTTAACGATACGTGATCCTTTGTAGATCCAGCCCTTATCATATAACTTCTTGAATACTGTATTTACGGCTTTATTATTGCCTTCATCCATTGTGAAACGTTCTCTGTCCCAATCAGCTGATGATCCCATTCTCTTAAGCTGATTTACAATACGTCCACCATATTCTTCACGCCATTCCCAGACACGCTTAAGGAAACCTTCTCGTCCCAGGTCATCCTTACTGATTCCCTGCTCCTTAAGATTTTCAATAACCCTAACCTCTGTAGCGATAGCTGCATGATCAGTTCCCGGCTGCCAAAGAGCATTATAGCCCTGCATTCTCTTCATACGAATAAGGATGTCCTGCATAGTATTATCAAGAGCATGTCCCATATGAAGCTGTCCGGTTATATTTGGAGGTGGCATCACGATAGTGAAAGGTTTCTTACTTCTATCCACCTCAGCGTGGAAGTAACCATTGTCCATCCACTTCTGATATAACCTGCCCTCAATCTCAGCAGGATTGTAATTCTTTTCCAGTTCCTTACTCATTTCTTTTTCCTCTTTTCTATTTTCTCTATTTCCCCAATATTATTCTTTGTGACATAAAGCTATCACTCTCCCGTCCGGCTATATACGCAAGGCATGGAGTATGCCTGCGAGACCGTTTTGGGCCTAGGCGCTTAACGATTCACGAGCACATCGTGCGAAGTGAGAGTTTAGCGAGCGAAGCGGCCTCTAGGGGTGCCCCAAACCGTACGCGAGTAGAGTTGAGCAGGCATATTTCATGCCGGCGTCTTATATAGCCTGCTCACGGAAATCATCCTTAAGCTCACTAAGAATAATATCCATTCTTTTATCGTAGTCCGTCATATCTTTATTCATCTTGTTATACGCCGCTCTCTGCAGCATCGCAAAGATCGTCATCTCTCTAACGTCATCCTTCGACTCTCCGATCTCAGCCATAATTTCCTCCAGATATTCATCCGGAAGACCCTGGTCTCTGATCTCGGTTCTGAGTGTTGACGTATCAGATGTTATAGCCACTATATAGAAGTAGCTCTTTATGGAATCGGGATTCTCATTCAGCTCGTAAGCCTTAAGGAAATACTCCTTAGCATCCTCCATATCCATATTGTTGGCAGCAGCAACACCTCTGTTGTGATATATATTTCCGAGGAATACGGGGTCAGTATTCTCATCGGTTTCATCTATGATATCATCATAAAATGTTGCAGCCTTGATATAACGTCTATATGCCAGATAACCATCAGCCTTGAGCTTTGATTTCTGAAGATGGTCAAGCTTACGATACTTATGCCATGCTTCAGCATAGTTCTTAATCTCTTCTACGGTATAATATTCTCCCGCACTCAGAATCTCAATAAGAAAATCCGGTGCATAGGTAGTCTTATTCATCATACCTATAAGCTTATCGGCAGGTTCATCCATACCCAGTTCATCCCTTATCCACTCGAAGAGTTTCTCCGAAAGAGACGACTTGCTTATAAGAACCGTATTATTGTAGATATAAAAGCACAGCTCCTCATATGTATATATCTCAACTTTTGTGTTGAGGAATGTAAAAGGAGTCTCTGCAGTTTTTGAAGTACATAATATAATCTTCGACATCAGAGTTTAAACTCCTTTCTATATATTTTGTTTGTTGTAGGGAAGAGCTTTCCAAATCCCATATCCTTGATGATGACCGCTCCTTCCTTCGGGCTCTCGAATTCAACCTCAAGGCTAAGCTTTGTTGTCTTGTTCGGTCTCTTTGGAAGTCCGTGAATACGAACAGTCTCTCTCTTCTCTTCTTCGGTCTTGTGATTCTTATAGACTATAGTAATCTTATCTGTGTCATCCATGATGACATTTAACTTACCATAGGTATTGTACCACTGCTTTCCACCACTGATGATAGGGACAAATGTATCCTTCTCATCCATAAGAGTTATTCCTATATCGGCGAGTACATTTTCCTTCGTCTCTATAAAGTATTCATCATAGAACGATCTGTATTCGCCAGCAACCGCTCTGTAGCAGGCTCCCTTGGTATAGATATTCTGTCCGACAAAAACTCGTCTTCCCTGACAGAGAACATTTGTCGACTTTTTCATCCATTTATTTGAAAAACCGACACCGGTAAGGAAGACCGCAGAAATGTACGCCTTCTTTCCTTCATACTCGGCAATCTTGGCAAAATCTATATCCATCTGATAAGTGTCATTTCCGTACTTGGAAAGCGACATCTGTTCCTGATAATCTTCATGAATAACAGTTATGCTCTTCGGATCCCTGTTCTTGGCTATATCGATTCTGTAATAGTTCAGTCCGTCCGCACTATAGTCATAAAGTGCCACGCTATTGTTCCAGAGTTCTGAAGGCTGATTGAATATATAGTACAGACCACTGTCCAGATGACTGGTAAGTTCTATAGTATCCTTGCTCACTCCCATAGTTTCATAGAGTCTTCCGAGCAGTCTGAATATAAGTGGATTGTAATCATCCACTGATATAA
>JAFZXD010000012.1 GCA_017616955.1 Eubacterium sp.
ATTTTTTTCATACCGGCATTTTACCTTCTTATCGGGTATTTTTACCAATAGTTTTTGTGCACTTTTTCTTTACATAACATCTTTCGACCCTATTTTCCTCATTATTCAATTTATTTACTATCCATATTGATGTTTATATAGAATTCTACCCCATAATTATATTAGTTTAGATATCTTTTGGCATTTCAAAATTTCTTTTCTTATATGCCTTTCCTTATAGCCTTTCCAAATACACCAACCTCTTAATACTAAAATAAGCCGGCAGGTGTTTAAACTGCCGACTTAGATATGTCTCTATATATCCTTATTCATTTCCTTCCATCTTAGAAAGCTTAGCTGCCTGATCAGCTGCAGTAAGAGCATCTATAAACTCGTCAATATCTCCGTTGAGAACTTCATTGAGTCTATATGAAGTGAGTTTAATCCTGTGATCGGTAACACGGCTCTGAGGGAAGTTATATGTACGAACCTTCTCAGATCTGTCTCCGGATCCAATCTGGCTTCTTCTAGCCTCTGATTCTGCATCATGAGCCTTCTGCATTTCAAGGTCATAGAGTTTTGTCTTAAGAAGAGCAAACGCCTTTGCCTTATTCTGAATCTGTGACTTCTCTGTCTGGCTGTAGATAACTATACCTGTAGGGTAATGTGTAAGACGTACGGCAGAGTCAGTTGTATTTACGCACTGTCCACCATTTCCGGATGCACGCATAACGTCGATACGAATATCCTTCTCTTCTATCTGAACATCGACATCCTCAGCCTCAGGCATGATAGCTACAGATGCCGCTGATGTATGGATACGTCCACCTGATTCTGTCTCAGGCACTCTCTGAACACGGTGTACACCACTCTCATACTTAAGTTTAGAGTATGCACCTTTACCCTTGATCATGAATGTAACGTCTTTAAGTCCACCTATACCAGTATCATCTATAGATATAACTTCTATCTGCCATCTGTGCTTCTCTGCATAATGCTGATACATACGATATAGCTCGTATGCGAAAAGAGCTGCCTCTTCTCCACCTACACCTGCACGGATTTCGACAACAACGTTCTTGTCATCATTTGCATCTTTAGGAAGAAGAAGTATCTTTAGTTCCTGCTCGCATCTTTCTATATCTTTTTTAGCGTTAGCAAGCTCTTCTTTGGCGAATTCCTTCATCTCCTCGTCTGATTCCTCATCAAGGATCATAAGGCTTTCCTCTTCAGTCTCCTTAGCCTTCTTATATTCCTTATACTTTTCAACGATAGGAGTCAGGTCACTCTGTTCCTTCATAAGCTTTCTGAATCTATCCTGATCATTTACAACTTCAGGGTTAGATAATTCATTCATTATCTGCTCAAGCTTTGCTACGAGTTCTTCTAATTTATCAAACATTCTTTTCAAACCTTTCTAAATATGTATCGCATCTATTTGTAACTTAAATCAACCGGCACACCTTTTCTCTTTATATACTTAATATATAGATAGAGTCCGGCAATCCGAAATCTCCACACTAGAGATATGCTGTAACAACCCTATCCAGATTATTCATATCTTTATATACACGTATATCACTGAATCCTTCAGCCTTCAACATATCTCTTACATCGAGATACTGTTCGCTTCCTATCTCAAGAACAAGGTAGCCTCCTTCTTTAAGGAAGTCAGGTGTCTCTGAAGCTATAGTTCTGTAAAATGCAAGTCCATCCCTTGTACCATCAAGAGCCAGTTTCGGCTCGAAGTCACGTACTTCTTTCATCAGATAAGCTATATCGCCTGATCTGATATACGGTGGATTGCTTATGATAGCATCGAACTTTTCTTTGGCTTTTCCATTCTCATCACGAAAAGCTTCAAACATATCACTTTTTGCAATTCGAACATTTGCGCCCAAAGCTTCTGCATTATCAGCAGATAGTTTTAGAGCATCATCGGATATATCGACCAATGTCACTTCATCGTCATATCCATCCTTGTGTCGTTCAAGTTCATATGAAATACCTATACATCCCGAACCTGTACAAAGATCCATAACCTTCATATTACGGTCATATCCCATTTCGAGGGCATTTAAAACAGCCAGCTCGGAATCATATCTCGGGATGAGTACATTTTCACGACATATAAACTTATAATCCATGAAATATGTAAATCCGATAAGATACTGGAACGGATAATGCGTTGTCCTCTTCTTGATGGCATGCATATATCTTCCTATAGTAAACTCATCCAATTCATCCTTTAACCTGGCGTATATACTGGATAGATCCTCATCCAGTATTACCGACAGCAAATGTCTTGCTTCCGGAGTGCTGTTATCAATCCCGGCACTGTCAAGCATCCTTGCAGCCCTATTGATTACTCCGGATATGGTTTTATCAGATCTTTGAACGATAATATCTGACATACTCTACTCCATTTCACATTTCTATTCAAAGCTGTTATTTCTGACACATTCTGTATACTCATGCCAGTCAACAACTCCTTCTACCGATTTAATAGCCACTTCAACCATGTCATCATCCGGTTCCTTGGTAGTAAGTCTCTGAACCCAAAGGCCGGGAGCACTCAGGAATCTTGATACAGCATTATCATGCAGTCCCGCATATCGGATAAATTCATATGATATTCCTGCAATAACAGGAACAAGAAGTATTCTTGAAACAAGTCTCAGCAGCAGTGTATCTGTTTTTACAAACATAAATACCGCTATACTTATAAACATAACAATAAAGACAAAGCTTGTTCCGCACCTTCTGTGAAATCTTGTGTGCTTCTGAACATTTTCTACCGTAAGATCATCGCCGGCCTCCATACAGTTTATGGTCTTGTGTTCGGCACCA
>JAFZXD010000130.1 GCA_017616955.1 Eubacterium sp.
AGTATAAGAGAACGCAGGAAGCTACCAGAGCGTTTAGACACGATATAATCAACAACCTGTCGCTTACAAATATGATGCTGGATGAAGGCAAAACAGAAGAAGCGTCCGAACATCTTAAGGCGCTTCTTGGAAATGTCAGGGCACTTTCTCCTTCTGTTATAACTGGAGATGAGATGCTGGATTGTATCGTCGCCATGAAGGCAGATAAGATGAAAGAACTGGCGATAGATTTTACAGCTGATGGTGTGGTTGATGGCGGACTTCATATGAAGCCGATGGATGTGTGCAGTATATTTGCAAATGCATTTGACAACGCTATAGAGGCATCAAATAAGATGGTGCCCGATGCCTGGGTTGATCTGAAGATTAAACGTACGGAGAAGTTCTTTATTCTGAAGATTTCGAATAGTTCAGTAGGCAAGGTTGATGTGCAGAAGCTTTTCATGACCGCAGGATATACTTCGAAAAAGGATACGGAACATCATGGATTCGGCCTCAGAAATATTCGTAATGCAGTGGAAGAATACGACGGACTTGTTAAGGCAGAATCGGACGATAACAGCTTTGCACTTTCTATTATGATACCGAGATCAGAAGAATAATAAGTTTTCTTTTATTTTACCCTATATTGTGGTACAATATGAATTGCTATGGTGTATATAGTGTACACACAACTTTCAGGGGGTATGATCATGTCAGATAATAATCTGTTAAACATGATATTTCATATTTACAATGCCGTAACTATTCTGAACTTCGGGGCGCTGTTTACCGACTGCACTCCTCAGTTTGTTACGCCGGCAGAGCCGAATATAGGTGATACAGTTACAATTAGATTCAGAACGGCCAGAAATAATATCGATAGTATTGATATGATTCTCGGAGAAGAACGCTATCGTATGGAATTCGCTGATTGTAACGAGATCTTCGATTACTATTCTGTTGAGATTCCGAATGTTTCAGGTTCGCTTAGATATTATTTTGAGATTCACAGTGACAGGCTTACTGTTTACTACAACAGACTTGGTGTTCTGCGCGATGTGAACCGTGATTATGATTTCCAGATAGTTCCAGGATTTAAGACGCCTGACTGGGCGAAGGGAGCTGTATTCTATCAGATATTCGTAGACAGATTCTGTAACGGAGATACTTCAAATGACGTTATATCCGGTGAGTATTCATATCTTGGAAGACAGGTCAGTCATATAGATGAATGGGACAGACTCCCGGACAGTATGGATGTCAGCAACTTCTATGGAGGAGATCTTCAGGGGGTTATCGATAAACTGGATTACCTTAAAGATCTTGGGGTAGAAGCTATCTACTTCAATCCGTTATTTGTTTCTCCGTCGAATCATAAGTACGATATTCAGGATTATGATTATATCGATCCTCATTTCGGTAAGATCGTAAAGGACGATGGAGATATCCTTGAGGAAAATGAATTCGACAATAAAAAAGCAACCAGATATATCAACAGAGTAACCAATCTGGAGAATCTGGAAGCTTCAAATAAACTGTTTATTGAATTGGTTGAAAAGGCTCATTCGATGGGGATAAAAGTTATCCTGGATGGAGTGTTCAACCATTGTGGGTCATTTAACAAGTGGCTTGATAAAGAAAAGATATATGAGAATAATCCCGATTATAAGAAGGGAGCTTATCCGGCTAAAGACAGTCCGTACAATTCATTTTTCCAGTTTTCTGATGAAAATGCCTGGCCGGACAATGGTTCGTATAACGGATGGTGGGGACATGATACTCTTCCGAAGCTGAATTATGAAGAGTCAAAGAAACTTCATGATTATATAATGAAGATCGGACAGAAGTGGGTATCGCCGCCTTTCAATGTTGACGGATGGCGTCTCGACGTTGCAGCTGATCTTGGTTATTCAGAAGAGTATAATCATAAGTTCTGGAAAGATTTCAGAGCTGCAGTCAAGAAAGCAAATCCGGAAGCTATCATCATTGCAGAGCATTATGGCAATCCAAAGCCTTGGCTTCAAGGTGATGAATGGGATACGATCATGAATTACGGAGCCTTTATGGAACCGATAACCTGGTTCCTGACAGGTGTTGAGAAACATAGTGATGAATTCAGAGGAGATATGCTTGGTAATCCGGAGTATTTCAAGGGTTCCATCAGAAACTATATGTCCTATATGATGTACAACTCGCTATATGTTTCAATGAATGAGTTGTCGAATCACGATCATTCAAGATTCCTTACTAGAACGAATCACAGAGTCGGACGTATCCAGACTTTGGGTGCCGAGACTGCAAATGAAAATGTAAATAAAGGAATATTCAGAGAAGCGGTAGTGTTCCAGATGACTTGGCCGGGTGCACCGACGATTTATTACGGAGATGAAGCAGGACTCTGTGGATGGACGGATCCTGATTCACGCCGAGCTTATCCTTGGGGGCACGAGGACAAGCGACTTATAGCTTTTCATAAGGATATAATAAAGATTCATAATAAATATACATCACTTAGAACCGGGTCATTAAAGTTCTTATACAGTGATTACCGTGTTATCGGTTATGGAAGATTTAATGACAAGGAAGCAGTTGCTGTAGTTATAAATAATGACTTTACTGACAAAGAGATTAAGCTTCATGTAAGAGAGCTTGGAGTTCTGAATAACAGAGCTATGAAGAGAGTTATGATCACCACCGAAGAGGAGTACAGTACAGAGGAAAGAACTTATATAGTTCAGAACAACGTGCTTACGATTGTAGTACCGAAGTGCTCCGCTTCCATATACGTTGGTTCTTTGGAATAGTAGTATGTGGGACAGTGGATATTACCACTGTCCCTATGTTTTTTAAGGAAAGTATTATGGCCGAATTTAAGTTGAATTCAGAATATGCCCCGACAGGAGACCAGCCGGATGCGATAAAGAATCTGGTTGAAGGATTCAAAAGTGGAAAGAAGCAGCAGACACTCCTGGGTGTTACGGGTTCGGGAAAAACCTTTACTATGGCAAATGTCATCAAACAGCTTGGCAAGAAGACGCTGATCATGTCTCACAACAAGACATTGGCTGCTCAGCTTTTTGGAGAGATGAAGGCATTTTTCCCTGAGAATTCTGTAGAGTATTTTGTTTCTTATTATGATTATTATCAGCCGGAGGCATATGTTCCTTCGACCGACACATATATAGCGAAGGACTCATCGGTAAATGATGAGATAGATATGCTTCGTCATAGTGCCACATCTGCTCTTATTGAAAGAGACGATGTGGTAGTTGTATCTTCGGTGTCCTGTATCTATGGAATAGGTAACCCGGAAGATTATAAGGCTATGATGCTGGGACTGAGACCGGGTATGGCACTCGACAGAGATGTTCTGATAAGAGAACTGGTCGATATGCAGTACACCCGAAATGAGATGGACTTCAAGAGAAGCAGCTTCAGAGTAAAAGGAGATGTTGTAGATATAATCCCTGCCAACAGAGACGGAGAAGCCATCAGGATTGAATTCTTCGGAGATGAGATAGACAGACTTTCTGAGTTTGATCCTATGACAGGAGAGATAAAGAGAGATATTACATTTACATGTATATTCCCTGCGTCGTATTATGTTATAGCACCGAACAAGCTTGAGAAAGCTCTGCAGGAGATAGACGACGAGCTTCGCGAGAGGATAACTTACTTCAAGTCGCATGACAAACTCTTGGAAGCACAGCGAATTCAGGAACGTACAGAATTCGATATGGAAATGTTAAGAGAAGCAGGCTTCTGTTCTGGTATCGAGAACTATACCAGGATACTGGCAGGAGGAAAGCCGGGAGATCCGCCGGATACACTGGTTGACTTCTTCGGAGATGATTACCTGCTTATCATAGATGAGTCTCATCAGACTATCCCCCAGATCAGAGGAATGTTTGGTGGTAACAAGAAACGTAAAGAAACACTTATTGACTTTGGATTCCGACTTCCGTCTGCTATGGACAACAGACCGCTGAACTTTGAAGAATTTGAAGAACGTCTAGATAAGGTTTTGTATGTATCTGCAACACCGGGGGATTATGAGAAAGAACATGAAGAAGGAAGAGCCGAGCAGATCATAAGACCTACCGGACTTCTTGATCCCGAGATAGATGTGAGACCGGTTGCCGGACAGGTCGATGACCTATACAGCGAGATAGTTAAAGAAACAGAGAAAGGCAATAAGGTTCTTGTCACTACGCTTACCAAGCGTATGGCAGAAGAACTTACAGATTATCTGAGAGGCCTGGATATAAAGGTTAAATATCTTCACAGTGATATAGATACACTTGAAAGAATGGAGATAGTAAGAGACCTCAGACTCGGAGTGTTTGATGTTCTCGTAGGAATAAATCTTCTCAGAGAGGGACTTGATATTCCCGAGATAACCCTTGTGGCAATCCTTGATGCAGATAAGGAAGGATTCCTCAGATCGGAAACCTCACTTATCCAGACTATAGGTAGAGCGGCAAGAAATGTAGACGGACATGTTATCATGTATGCAGATAAGATAACCGACTCTATGCGCCGTGCTATAGATGAAACCAATCGACGTCGAGAGATTCAGCAGAAGTACAATGAAGAAAATGGCATCACCCCACAGACCATTAGAAAGGCTGTCAGAGAACTTATCTCTATGAGCCTCAAAGATGCTGAAGAAGATCGCAAGAGTAAGAAGGGACGTGTCAGCAAGGATCCTGATTTCATGAACAAGAAAGAACTTGGTAAAGAGATTGAGAGAATCACCAAGAAGATGAATCAGGCTGCGGCTGAACTAAACTTCGAGATGGCGGCACTGCTGAGAGATGAGATGATCGAACTGAAGGTGAAGCTTCGCGACTATGACAAGTAAAATAAGCTTTGTACGTATCTCCCACGGCAAGATTGATTGGCACGTATAAAATATGCTCGCTCGACTCTACTCGCTTATTTTACTTGTCGAGGAATAGAGAAAAAGATAGAAGAGGAAAAAATATGAAAAACATGAACAGTGCAATCTTCGATATGGACGGAGTCATCTTCGACACTGAGAGACTTTATATGAGATGCTGTGTCGAAGTTGGAGAGAAAATAGGACTTGAGAATGTCGAAGAGGTTTGTAAGAAATGTATCGGCATTACTTCTGCAGTAACAGATCAGATTATGAGAGAGAGCTTCGGCGAAGGCTTCTCGGTAGATGATTATAAGGGCGATGTATATGAACTGTTTTTGAAGTATTTTAAAGACGGAAAAGAGTATATAAAAGAAGGTGTCGGAGAGATTCTGGAATATCTTAAGTCAAATGGTTTTAAGGTTGCTCTGGCATCATCTACAAAGAAGGAAGATGTTACCAGAGAGCTTAAAGAAGCAGGACTTATTGATTATTTTGATGAACTTGTTTGTGGTGATATGGTATCAAAGAGTAAGCCTGAACCGGATATATTCCTGGAAGCAGCTAGAAGAATTAACAGTGATCCTGAGGAGTGCATAGTTCTGGAAGATTCATTTAACGGAATTAGAGCTGCCTACAGTGCGGGAATGCGTGCTATAATGATACCCGATCTGCTTGAACCGGATGATGAGATGAGAGAGAAGGCTTGGCAGATAGTTCCAACTCTTGTTGAGGCTAAAAGATTGATAGAAGAAGCAAAGTGATATATAAATAGTTAAAGAATCATATGTGACAAGAAAAGAGGTATAGAACATGGTAGTAAGAGAAGAAGTTCAGAAGATGAAACTGGTTGCTCCGCTTGTAGCAGCTATGAGTAACGAGGCCAGATGTAAGGCGCTTAATACTGTTGCTGAAAGACTTGTTGAAAAACAGGATGAGATATTTGCTGAGAATAAGAAGGATCTTGAAGCTGCAGCTGCAAATGGAGTTGCAGATGCAATAGTAAAGAGACTTAAGTTTAATGATGCAAAACTTCGTGACGTAGTTGCCGGAATAAAGCAGCTTACAGAACTTGAAGACCCTATCGGAAAGGTTACTCTGGACAGAGAGCTTGACGAAGGACTCAGACTTACAAGACTTACAGTTCCTATCGGAGTTATCGGAGTTATATTTGAAGCACGTCCGGATGCACTTATTCAGATTTCTTCACTTTGTATCAGAAGCGGAAACTGCCCTGTTCTTAAGGGTGGTAAGGAGACTACATTTACCAACAGAATCCTTTTCAACATTATCTATAATGCAATTCTTGAGGCAGGATTCCCTGAAGGATGTATGCTTGCATGTGAGCAGCATAACGAGATAGATGAACTTCTTAAGTGCGACGGTCTCGTAGACCTTCTTA
>JAFZXD010000131.1 GCA_017616955.1 Eubacterium sp.
AAGGATGTTGACGAGCTGGTATCATGGCTCGGAGATAAGGAAGGTCTTCTTTCCTGGAAGATGGACGGTCTGACGGTCGTGCTCACTTATGAAGGCGGCAAGCTGGTCAAGGCTGTTACTCGTGGAAATGGAGAAGTCGGCGAGGTTATAACACCGAATGCGAAGACATTTGTCAATCTCCCGAAGAGTATAAGTTATGCGGGCAAGCTCACCATAAGAGGAGAGGCCATCATCACTTATTCCGATTTTGAGAAGATCAATTCGAAGATAGAGGATGTAGATGCGAAGTATAAGAATCCGAGAAATCTCTGCAGCGGTTCAGTAAGACAGCTGAGCAGCGAGATAACAGCGAAGAGACACGTGAGATTCTACGCATTCTCAATGGTCGATCCTGAAGATGCAGAGCTTGTGGACAGCTTTGAAAATTCATTTGAGAAGAGATTCGAGTACCTGAAGGGACTCGGTTTTGAAGTAGTTCAGTATGAGAGAGTGACAGGGGCAAGCCTTCCGGATGCAGTGAAGGGATTCTCGTCCAGAATTCCATCAAATGAATTCCCGACGGATGGTCTGGTTCTGTCATATGATGATATAGCTTACGGAAGAAGTCTCGGAACAACAGCTAAGTTTCCTAGAAATGCTATCGCATTTAAGTGGAAGGACGAAGAGGCTGAGACGGTACTCCGTGACATAGAGTGGAGCCCGTCAAGAACAGGACTGATAAATCCGGTTGCTATATTTGACACGGTTGACCTTGAAGGAACAGATGTCAGTCGAGCTAGTTTACATAATATCACGTATGTGAGAGATATGAAGCTCGGAATAGGAGACAGGATCAAGGTCTACAAAGCGAATATGATCATTCCGCAGATATCGGAGAATCTGACTAAGTCAGACAACATATCTATTCCGAAGACATGTCCGGCATGCGGCGGAGAAGTTGTTATAAAGAATGAAAACGGAACGAAGACACTCAACTGCGTGAATCCGAAATGTCCGGCAAAGAACATAAAGCTTTTTACGCTTTTTGTATCGCGTAACGCCATGAATATAGACGGTATGTCGGAAGCAATGTGTGAGACATTTATCGACCACGGACTTCTGAGAGGGCTGTCAGACATATATCACCTCGCAGAGCACAAAGAAAAAATAGTTGCACTTGAGGGATTCGGAGAAAAGTCATATAATAAACTGATATCAGCTATCGAGGCTTCGAGAAAGGCTGACATGGCAGGATTTCTCTACGGACTCGGCATCCCCGGATTCGGTGTGGCAAATGCCAAGCTCGTGGTTAAGGCTTACAAGAGTGATATATACGCTATAATGAATGCGACCGAAGAAGAACTTGTAGAGATAGATCAGGTTGGAAATGTCCTCGCAGGCGACTTCGTATCTTACTTCTCAGATGAAAGTAAGAGAGCAGAGGTTGATAAGCTCCTTAACGAGATAGAATTTGTGATCGAGGAGAATAGTCTCGAGCAGGATCTCGATGGGATGACATTTGTTATAACCGGATCACTTGAGACTTATCCAAACAGAGATGCGCTGAAGAAAGAGATAGAAGACAGAGGCGGAAAGGTTGCCGGCTCGGTCAGCGCAAAGACAAGCTGCCTGATAAATAACGATATAGATTCGAATTCATCCAAGAACAAGAAAGCCAAGAGTCTTGGAATTCCGATAATTACAGAAGAGATGTTTAAAAATAATCAGTTTACATAACATATAAAAGCCGGTTTACATAATGAAAAACAGCTGGTTATTTGGAGGATATTTAAATGCCAATAAGAATAGACAACGATCTACCTGTAAAGCAGATACTTGAGGAAGAGAATATATTTGTAATGGACGAGAATCGTTCAAACAGTCAGGACATCCGACCTATAGATATCCTGATCCTTAACCTCATGCCGCTTAAAGAGGATACAGAGCTGCAGCTTTTGAGAAGTTTGTCTAACACTCCTTTACAGGTTAACATAACATTTGTAAGAACAGTATCCTATGAATCAAAGCATACTTCAAGAGAGCATTTGGAGAAGTTCTATTCCAACTTCCGTGAAGTGAGAAAACGTAAGTGGGACGGAATGATCATAACAGGTGCGCCGGTTGAGAAGATGAAGTTCGAGGATGTGGAGTACTGGGAAGAGCTCACCAAGATCATGGACTGGGCAAGCGAGAATGTAACTTCGACACTTCACATATGCTGGGGTGCACAGGCAGGACTGTACTATCATTACGGAGTCAATAAGTACGAGCTTCCGAAGAAGCTATCGGGAATATACGAGCATCACACGATGCATAAGAGCAGAGAGCTTGTCAGAGGTTTCGATGACAGCTTCCTTGCACCACATTCAAGATACACCGGAATAGATGCAAATGCAGTCAGAGAGAATCCTAATCTGATAGTACTTGCCGATTCGGTTCTGTGTGGTCCATATATAATAGTTGGAGACGGCGGAAAGAACATATTCATAACCGGTCATCCCGAATACGACACACTCACACTTGATCAGGAATACCACAGAGATCTTGGTAAAGGAATTAGTCCGGAGATACCTGTGAACTACTATCCAGACAACGACCCGAACAGAAAGCCGATAAAGTCTTGGAGATGTCATGCGAATACACTGTATTCGAATTGGCTGAATTATTACGTATATCAGAGCACACCATATGACTGGACAAGAAGAGTGGCAGAAGAACAGTAAGATAATAAAGAGCATTTCTATTGGATGATAGAAGTGCTTTTTTTCATATTTATGCTATAATATGTAACTATAAGATAAGGTGAGGTAAAAGTACTTATGGGAACAAAGCTTTGTAACTTGAATATATATAATCCCGAAAAGAAATCATATACACTTGATTCCGACTATACCGTAGTCCATATTGCTGAAGACTGGGATACGGTACTCGAAGCGGAATCGAATATGGATTTTAAAAAGATAGAAAAGGCAGCCAAGACTATATCGAAGGAGATAGGTGAACCGGTTATCGTTGTGATCTATTTTGATGATGATATATTCGAACTGCATGCAACTATAGATGGGAAGATAGCAGGATTTTATCGCATAAATCAAGGGACATATTCTAAGGGTGTGCCAAAGCTCATAGAAGCGCTGAGACTTGATGATAGCGATGCTAAGGCATTCAGATATCTTGTCAAAAAGGAAATGGATGCCTATGAAGCAATCAGTAATATCAGTGCCATATCGGGGCTTCCGCTGTTCGCAGATATGATTCTCTACAACGAGGCGAGGGATGAACTGATTCCGGATAAGGCGGAAGTTCTGGACAATATAAAACAAGAGAAGAAAAAGAATAAGATCAAGGCTAATAAGCCGGAGCTTTTGATGGAGCTCCCCGGGGCAATTGTTGAACACCATATAGACGTGATAGATGGTAGGATTATAAAAACTGTAGAACCCGATACAGACGGAATAGATTACGGAAAGATACACTGCTATCAGGTGATTCCCGGAAGTGAGCCAACACTAAAAAGAATACATGATAACATTATTCCATTTACGGAGATAACTGATTGTCCGGCAGATACCAATATATGGGTGCTGTATCATAAAGCCAGTGAGTTCCGTCCGAATGGAGAGGTCTTGTTCTTACAACCTCCGTGTTTCTCACCTTATGAAACAGACGATAAAGATGATATATCTGCTATTAAAATGATGTTCCGGGTGCCTGAAGAAAAGTATATAGCAGATGCATACGAACTCTTATCGGAATCGGATATTAAACTTAAAAAGGATGATTATCCTGATGGCTACTACTTTGCGAGCGGTCGAAAAGTCAATGGAAAAGACTTGATAATAGTTGGAGCAAGCAAGTATGTTCATATATATGATAAAGATATGAACCGATTAGCTTCATATGGGATAAAAGGAACGTACTACAGATGGTTCTATGATAATAATGATCTGTACATAATCACAAGCACCATAATACACGGGGCAAACGATCGAGGGATGAATCCGACGGATAGAGTAAGGATGTATAAGATATCGTTAGAAGTATAAAGCAATGTAAAAAAAATGAAGGTAATATTTAGGGGAAAACAACTATGCTAAAACAAGATTATAAAAAACTCATATCCGCAGTACTGATCTTCGTACTGCTCATCTCCCTGTCGGGCTGTATCCCGCAGTGGTATACAGAAGAGGAAGAGAGAGCTATGAATGATAAAGGAAATGTAGCCGTAGCCGAGTGGTTCGCTGCAAATGAACCCACTGCCACATACAGTGATGCAGAAGTATATCATGACATGCACAACTACGGCCTCAGCGACGTATTCTTCGGTGAATATACCCTGAACGGTGAAACGTATAAATATATGTATGTCATGGACAGCGATGCGATGTATTCGACGAGATTGATCGATTACGCTTCCGAAACCACCGCCAGACTCTATGCAGAAGGACTGGGAATACAGGGACATATAGAAGAATGTAAAGCCCATTACGAGCATAAGATCGAATACAATTCATATTTTGACAAA
Source organism: Eubacterium sp. (assembly GCA_017616955.1). GTDB lineage: Bacteria > Bacillota > Clostridia > Lachnospirales > Lachnospiraceae > Eubacterium_Q. The sequence goes on from JAFZXD010000131.1 coordinate 4,505, forward strand.
GGTGGAAAAGGTGTCATGGAAACCGAAGAGGTATTCGATTATTTCGGCTACCTTCATTATAATTCAACGGAACATGCTATAGATAAAAATATGGAAAGTGTTCTGACGAGAAGAGCAGATTATAACAATACTAAGCTGGTGTACGTACTTGATAAAGATATACGTTTTACGGATATAAATATAGATTATGCTATAGCACATCCGTATATATATAATATAGAAATATACAACAATCAGAGGACGAAAAAAATCGATTCCATTATCAGTGTAGATTCGGAGACAAAGAAAAGAACGATGCATGTCAAATATTTATCCAGGTCAAATGGCACAGATGACTTTGAAAAAAAATTTGAATATAAGTATGGTATAGATTAGGCTATGGTCGCATAGGAGGCTGCATTCGAAGACATAGACGATGCATATGATGACTTCGAAGATAATGACGAATATTGGGAGGATTATTGATAACCCTGATTCAAAAAATTGACAAAAAAGCAACGATTTGTTGCGTAGGTTTCTTTAATTTACCAGTTAAATATGGTATAATTTGTACCGGAGATTTCGTTAATAGCTATATATTTGGGAGAATAGGGGCTTATGACGATGAGGGGTATTCAACAGATACAAAAACGTAATATCAGGCGAAAACTATGCAGGAGTAGACAGACGTAAATATGCTCTTACTATGCCGCACATTAAACTAGCTAAGAAGGACAAAAAAGGCAAAGTGTAAGAGTGTATATGACGTGATGGATGCTCTTGTTTTTTATTGATAGAAAATAATTGAAGATAGATACATTACTGAGGAACTACCGATGATTGTATATAGTGGAATAAAAACAGATTTTTTGAAGAGTGTCGAGAACGATACCATTGCGATTGAAATCGAACAAAAAATTCTAGAAAAATTGAATAGACATACTCCGAAGAATGAGTTTCGTTCATGGGAGAATTCTCTGACTTACATGTACAAGGTTTTAAATGATGATGAGATTCCTTCCGAAGCAGGTATAGCTATTGAATACAACATACCTCAAACATCTAAACGAGTGGACTTTCTTATATCAGGATATGATGACGACAAGAATGAAAATATAGCGATAGTAGAACTAAAACAATGGGATACATTGGATGCTATATCCGGGATTGATGCTGTTGTTGAAACATTCACAGGTGGAGCACTCAGAAGGGTAGTACATCCCTCGTATCAGGCGTGGTCATACGCTCAGTTAATAAGGGATTATAATACAACGGTTCAAGATGATTCTATAAGCATCTATCCTTGTGTATGCATGCATAACTATATAAGAAGGATGAACGATCCTGTCGATGCTGAACAGTATAAAGAATACTATGAAGAAGCTCCGGTATATACGAAAGGGGAACTTCAAAAACTAAGAAGCTTCATAAAGCAGATAGTTAAAAAGGGTGACAGAAATGAAATCCTTTACAGAATCGAAAATGGTAAGATCCGTCCGTCAAAGAGTCTTCAGAATTCTATAGCATCAATGCTGAAAGGCAATAAAGAATTCATTATGATAGACGAGCAGAAGGTTGTTTATGAAGATATTCTTGATATGGCAACAAAGTGTCAGAATGATTATAAGAAGAGGACGATAATCGTAAAGGGTGGTCCCGGAACAGGTAAATCTGTTATTGCTGTAAATCTCTTGGCAGAACTGACTCAAAGAGATCAGTTAGTTCAATATGTTTCAAAGAACAGTGCTCCAAGAAGCGTATACAGTCAGATGCTAAAGGGGGATATGAAAAAGTCAAGCATTGATAACCTGTTTAAAGGTTCAGGATCGTATACCGAAATAGATAACAACATGATTCATACGCTTCTTGTTGATGAGGCACACAGATTAAATGAAAAGTCCGGAATGTTCCACAACATGGGTGAGAACCAGATAAAAGAAATCATTCATTCTTCGTATTGTTCAGTATTCTTCATAGACGAGGCTCAGAGAGTAACGATGGATGATATTGGTTCGATTGAACAGATCAAATATTGGGCAGAAAAAGAAAACTCTGAAGTGACGGAAATGGAACTTACATCGCAGTTTAGATGTAATGGTTCTGATGGTTATCTGGCATGGCTTGATAACTTTTTGGAAATCAGAGATACGGCAAATTATGATCTGGATGGAATAGATTTTGATATAAGAATCTGTGATACACCAACGGAAGTAAAAGAACTTATTACAGAAAAGAATAGATCAGCAAACAAATCAAGGATGCTTGCCGGTTATTGTTG
>JAFZXD010000132.1 GCA_017616955.1 Eubacterium sp.
CGTAAAAAAGGGCGATGTCCTTGTATCTTTCAAGTCAGATATACTTGATTCCCAAAAAGATGAAAAAAGAAAACAGATATCTGAAGATTATATTAAGATTCAGCATTTGCGTAATCTCATGGAGCTTAATCCGGCTGAAGACAGATCTTCTGAGATATATTCTTTGCAGCAGGAGATAAATGTTGCAGAGTGTTATTTGAGTGATATAGATGATATCTTTGATAGGATAAATATCATTGCTGAAACTGATGGAACCGTAACAGGTGTCAATAGTTCTCTGCTTTACGGACATATTGAAGTTGGTAAGACTCTTATTACGGTAGATAAGAATGATGGATATTATACATTTACCACAGATGAAGATATTCCTCTGAAGATAGGAGAGACATATACGGCCAAGAGTGCGATCAATGAATATAAACTCAAGGTTATCGCATCTCCTGAAGATTTAGCTTCTTCTAATGACGCGACATATGATGATGGTTCTGATGAAGAATCTGATGATGAATCGTCAACGGAAGATAAGTCCTCTTCAGAAGATGTATCATCACCAGGAGATGCCACTTCAACAGATGCAGAAGCTTCAGCGGAAGCGGGTGGTACCGGCAAAACTAAAGTGTATTATCTCGAACCGGTAGATAGTTCCGGTAGATTATCTAAATCACTGAGTGTTTCTATAACGACGGGGATTATTAAAGATGCTGTATACGTCAATCGCAGAGCTATTACCCGTACTGATGAAGGTGATGCTTATGCAATTAGAATAAATGAAGATGGAACAAGGACAGGTCTCAATCTTGATGTAGGACGAACATTTGGAAATGACGTTGTCATATTAAGTGGACTAGAAGGCGGAGAATCTTTAATTCTCAATTAACTGCAAACTTTAGTATTTAGCTTAGATTATATGGGAATAAAAAATGATTAACAGAGTGCTCGACAAAATAAATAATTGTAAACAAGTTATAGCCGCTTTGATGATAAGTACTATGATACTTTCTCTCGGACTGACAGGTTGTACAAATGAGCCACAGGTTACGGAAATTCCGGAGCTTCAAGAACCTGTTGGAACTAATGAGTCATTTCGTCCTGTAGAAAAAATGCAGGTAGGAAGTATCAGGATGGAATACGGGACGGTAGTGCCCGAAGCTTATCCTGTATTCAGTAAAAAAGATGTCAGTATTAAAGATATTGTTGTACGATTAGGCGATTATGTCGAAGAAGGTGACGTTATAGCTTATGGAATGTCTGCTGAATATGATGACACTATTGAAGAATTAAATTATACGATCAATTCTTTATATGCAGAAAGAGAAATGAAGACTGGTGTTTCTGATCAGATTGCTCATAAGCTTACCCTGTGTCGTCAGGCTTGTGAAGATGTAGGAGATTCTGAAGGAGCAGCTCGATACACAACAGAGATAAATGTCGAACTTGAAAACAGAAGATATGAGCTTGAACTTATAGATACCAAGATCAGTAATGCTGCTAATTCAAAGGAACAGCTTATAGCAAAAAAAGAAAAACAGACATTTACCGCTCCACATTCGGGATATATTACATTTGTAGCCGATATGTATAAAGGAAATGTTGTTCCTCATAATACAAATATAGCAGTTGTTTCCGATACAGAAGATCCTCATATAGAAGTAATGAATACAAATATTCATGATTTTAAATACGGAAACTATGTATCACAATATACTTATATCGGTGATAAAAAAGTAAATCTTGAAGAACTCAAATATACCAACGCTGAGATTTCATGTGCGGAAGCAAATCAGGTTTATCCGCCTGTTCGATATAAAGTCGTTTCCGGAATGAAACTGGGAGATACAATTCCTCTCTATTTTGTAAAAAATGAACTTAAAGATGTTCTTGCTGTCGGAAATGATTCTCTTTATTCGGATAATGAAGAGGTTTATGTTTATATAAAAGATCCTTCAACCGGTGAGCTGGATAAGAAAACTATATCTATAGGTCTAAGAGATGACAATTTTACCGAAGTAAAAGAGGGATTGGAAGAAGGACAGGAAGTATTTTATGAAAGTCTGACTCCTGTTCCTGCAAAATATGAAACTGCTACGGTTGAACGTGGTTTATATACTCTTCAATTTACATCAAAAGGTATAGAAAAATCTATGACTCATTATGATATCTATACTTCAGATTATATGGGAGAATACGACGCTCCTTCATATGGAAAAGGAGAGGCGTTAAGTGCCGGAGATGAGCTGTATTCTATAGAATCTGCTACCGGAAAGGCTGCTTTGGAAGAAGCAAGTGTTGCTTTATCCAATCTTTCAAGTGCTCATACAGAGACTGTAAATTCATTTAATGAAAGACAGAATGCTCTTCAGGAGGAACTGAACTTTGCTCAGAATGAACCTGCTCCAATTGCTACAGATACAGATGCGATGGAACAGTATTTGTATCATTATGAGCGTGTACAATGTGATCTTAATGCACTTGATCTGGAAAGACAGTTTGAAGAAACTTCTTATGCCAATAATTACGAGCTTCTTTCAAAAAATTATAATAGGGTATACAAATCTACAGGAGATAACGGAACCATTACAGTAACCGTTGATGAAGATGGATATGCTGGAGCATTTCCAAATGTAAAAAAACAACTTATATACAAAGGTGCTTTCATCACGACTGTCGGACATCGAAGCGATAATATAATTATGGTTGTCATGGCTGATTCTACGAAAGATGATTATAAAGAGCCGGCACGTATCGGTCAGAAGGTGCAAGTGACATCTAAAGACGGTAAGACATATAGC
>JAFZXD010000133.1 GCA_017616955.1 Eubacterium sp.
ATCATAGTATGTCCTTAAAAGTATATCCATAAATTTTCCTTAAAAATCATTCTGTATTTTATCATTTACGGATATTTATCACAAGTTTGATTTTTGTTATCTTAAAGTAACTAAAAGGACCGATGCTCCGGTGAATGGATCACTTTGTGCATCAGTCCCTTTATAAATCAAATCAATTATTTAACTTTTACTTTTTTAACAGGTGAGTACTTACTGTAATACTTTTTGCCATTTACTTTTACAAAAGCTCGAACCTTATAGTAATAAACCTTTTTCGACTTTGTTTTTTTATCTGTAAATGTAGTCTTCTTTCCTGTTATAGTTCCAATCTTCTTAAAGCCTTTTTTAGCTTTTGTAGAACGATAAACCTCATATCCTGAAGCATAGTTAATCTTCTTCCATGTGATAGTCGTCTTTTTCTCTACAGCTTTAACTTTTGTGATCTTTTCTGTCTGTTTAACAATAAGTTTAGAATAGCCATTATAGTTGACCGAGAAATTATAAACCATTCCGGATGGACAGAAATAGTCGCCCTTTGAATTAGCCTGAATCTTGATATAGTAAACACCTTTTTTCAGAGCAACCTTTGCAGAATTCTGAGTAGCTGTCATCTTCTTTATGGAACAAACCTCTTTCTTCATATTCGAAGTATAAACGGTCATATCCCAGCCCCATTTGAAATCATTTGAAGTATTCAGTTCAAGATCTGGGCTAAATGAAAATGAATGAAGTCCATCCTCATTAACTGTGTACTTAAAGAAGTCTATATCTTCACTACTATAAACAGTTCCTCTGTAATCTTCATTAACACTGATCACATCTGCATCTTTGATAAGATTGTTATCTTCTGATTCCCAGAAAGCACTCTTATTAAATTCAACCTTCAGATCAAAAGGTGAATCCTTAGGAGCCAAAAGCTTATTATCAGACCGATTTTGAACCTTTACATAAAAGGTATCTTTATCATACGCAAACCACTTTGACTGCTTATTCTCTGAAACATTTTCAAGTTTTCCGATCTCAGCAGTCAGATTACCTTTTCTGAAAATATGAGCTTCCCAGCCCCAATTAATCTCTTTTGCCTCAGAATTTGGTCCCATGCATATTCTGAAATAACCAGGCTCTGTAATAGTAAACTTATACCAAAGCGAACCATCCGGTTCAGTGATGAGACCTGTTTTAGTTTGATTGAGGATAAGTTCCGGAGAACTATCTGCCTCAGCCTGACTGATTGCAAGTACATCTATTGATTTACTGAAAACCATAAATATTGCAACCAAAACAATAAGAACATAAGAAATTGTTAATCGTTTTTTCACTTTATTACCCCCTTTTAAAAAAAACACAACTCCAACATTTACATTTTATCATTTGTATAAAATAATCACAACAAAATTTTAAATAGCTTTGAATATAACGAAAAAATGACAGCCGGAGATTACTCTCCAACTGTCATCATTAGCTTTTTTAGAATTACTTTCTGAGACCAAGCTTCTGAACGATAGCTCTGTAACGCTCAATATCTCTTTCCTTAAGGTAAGCGAGAAGGTTTCTTCTCTGACCAACCATCTTAAGAAGTCCTCTTCTTGAGTGGAAATCATTTGGATGAGACTTGAAATGCTCATTCAGATCGTTGATTCTTGCTGTAAGGATAGCAATCTGTACCTCAGGTGATCCTGTGTCACCAGCCTTTGTACCATACTTAGCAGCGATTTCAGCTTTTTGTTCCTTAGAAATCATTGTTTCTACCTCCTATATTTTTTGATTCTCCCTGTACCGGGTTCAGGTCGGAGTGTCCATAAAACGCAGTACGGGAACTGTTTTATCACATCGAAAAAAGAGTGTCCTTTTCCGAAGTCACACGTATTCTATAACATTTGTATCTGCATGTCAAGCCTTAGAAGATTTATTCATCAGAAGAAGATCTGCTATAGTTATAGCCGCCATTGTTTCTACTACAACCACCGCACGCGGAGCTATGATAGGATCGTGTCTTCCCTTAATCTCTATCTCTATATCCTCACCGTTTCTGTTAACAGTGTTCTGCTTCTGATATATAGATGGTGTAGGTTTAAATGCTGCTCTGAAAATGATATCAGCACCATCGGACATTCCGCCGAGGATTCCTCCCGAATGATTTGTCTTCTTGCAGACTTTATCACCATCAATATAGAATTCGTCATTATTTTCCGAACCTCTGCTGCTCACAACATCAAATCCATCTCCGAACTCGATTCCTTTTACAGCACCGATAGACATGATAGCTGCTGCAAGTCTGGCATCCAGTTTATCAAATACAGGTTCTCCTATTCCTACTGGCATCCCTGTAACCACGCACTCAACCATCGCACCACTTGAATCCTTATCAGCGATAAGTCCCTTTAGATATTCCGAAGCTTTCTCTGCAGCATCCTTATCAGGCATGCAGAGCGCGTTCTTTTTAGCCTCCGCAAGGTCAAATGCACTTCTATCGATACTTATATCACCTATCTGTGTAACATAGGCATTGATCTCGATACCATATTCTTTAAGAAGCTTCATTGCGACAGCTCCTGCTGCAACACGTCCGGCTGTTTCTCTTCCGGATGATCTTCCACCACCACGGTAATCTCTGAATCCATACTTCTTATCAAATCCTAAATCCGCATGTCCCGGACGATATACATCCTTGATATTCGAATAATCCTTGCTTATCTGAGATGTATTCTCTATCACAAGCGATATCGGCGTACCTGTTGTCTTTCCTTCAAATACTCCGGACATTATCTTTACAGCATCAGCCTCGGAACGCTTAGTTGTAAATTCAGACTGGCCCGGCTTTCTTCTGTCCAGATAGCTCTGTATAAATTCTTCATCTATTTCAATCCCTGCAGGACAGCCGTCAACCACTGCTCCGATTCCTGCACCATGTGATTCTCCCCAGGTAGTTACCTTGAAAAGATTTCCATATGATGAACCTGCCATATTGTTCTCCTCGCTTCTCTCATAAACGGCGTATGGACCGGGAAACGGTCCCCGGCCCATACACTCTCTCACCCTATATCATACGTCAGGCTCTTGGATGAGCCATGTCATATACTTCTTTAAGTTTGCTTGACTTTCCTCTGAGATATATCTGAGTAGTAGATATATCAGAATGTCCAAGCATTTCCTGAAGACTGATCAGATCAGCTCCATTGTTAACCATATGAGTTGCAAATGAATGCCTTATCATATGTGGTGTTATATCCTTGTTGATTCCGGCTTTCTTTGCGTAAGATTTGATCAGCTTCCAGAAGCCCTGTCTGCTCAT
>JAFZXD010000134.1 GCA_017616955.1 Eubacterium sp.
CTTAACAGAACTATTCCTGGAATAGATGCATCCAAGGATGATGCAAGAAGCATCGCCCAGAGCATATCTGATGATAATCTTTTCATCGAGACAAAGCCTGCATTCGGTAAAGATATGGTTACTGGATTCATCAAGCTTGGTGGAGCAACTGTTGCAGTTGTTGCTAATCAGGTTTCTGAGTCTAAGGGTCTTATTACTCCGGATGGAGCTGAGAAGGCTGCAGAGTTCGTAAGCTTTGCAGATTCATTTAACATTCCAATACTTACACTTACAGCTGCAAAAGGTTTTGAAGCAACATTTGAGAGCGAGAAGTTTGTTGCTAAGGCATCAGCTAAGCTTACTGTTGCACTTACAGAAGCAACTGTTCCGAAGGTAAATGTCATCATCGGTGATGCATTCGGTTCAGCTTATATTGTTATGAATTCAAAATCTATCGGAGCAGATGTTGTTTATGCATGGCCTACAGCTAAGATTGGTCTTACTGATCCTAAGACTGCTGCAGAGATTATGTATGCTGATGACATTGCAGCTGCTTCAAATAAAGAAGAGGCTATAAAGGATGCTGCCGCTAAGATTACTGAGGCACAGTCAAGTGCACTTGCAGCAGCTAAGAGAGGTTATGTTGATGACATAATCGAGCCTGATGCTACAAGAAAGAGACTCATTGCAGTATTTGATATGCTTGCAACTAAGAGAGAGGACAGACCATATAGAAAACATATGGCTTTCTAGGGAGGAGTTAACTAATGAAAAAAAGCTTAAAGAAGAGTTTACTTCTTTGCATGTTACTTTCATTCATTTTTACTCTTGCCGGTTGTGAGAAAAATGAGGATCTGTTTTTCGAAGTAAACAGAGAATCTATGATCAAGACTACAAAGAATATTATATCAGTTTATTATGATACTGATGATACCGAACAGGAGTATTTCTTGAATGACGGAACTGAGCTTGAGAAGACAGCTGTCAGTGGCTTCCTCGCAGCTCAGACTACAGACCGTGTAGGAAAGTTTATGTCATTCAGAGATGACAGTACTGCAGAGATTACGAACGGTGCCAACGGAAAGGTTAACTGTTCTATACTATGTAAATACGAACACAGAGATGTCAAAGTAACCGTATCTTATACACAGAACAGAAAGTTCGATCTTGATGCGGCTGCTTTCAAGGATAATCTGAATAATCAGGCAGCACAGTACGGAGTAGATGCTGAAACATTAATAACTCAGTCATATGCGAATGATGACAGATTTGACGTATCTTCTGTAGATGCATTTGTTGAAAGCTTTCTTGCTCTTCAGTATAACGAGATGCGTTATAATCCGGAAGAGTGTGAAGTAAGTGCAGTTTATTCAAAGAGAGAACTTATCTCACAGGCAGGAAAGAATACAATTATAGGAATGGGCGTCGTTTTCGCAGTTCTTATATTTATATCATTTATCATCAGTCTTCTGAAATATCTTCCTATGCTCTTTGATGCTGACATCAGAAAGCAGAGAGCTGAGAAGAAAGCTGCTGAAGAAGCTGCTAAGAAGAAGACAGAGGAATCGATTATTGGAAGCAAGGCTTCAGAGGAAAGTGAAAAGACTGAAGTTGCTGCTGACAAGCCTGCGGCAAGCGCAAGTGAGAATCTTGTAAATGATTCTGAACTTGTTGCAGTTATTACTGCTGCTATATATGCGGCATCCGGAAGCGGTGTCAGAGGACCTGCTTGCACTGCAAGTAATGATAAGCTTGTTGTAAGATCTATAAGAAGAGTACGTTAGGTGATTCTTTTATTAAGAATACATTTTGTATAAGGAGAATAGAAATGAAGAATTATAGAATAACAGTAAATGGAAGCGTATATGACGTAGCAGTTGAAGAAATCGGAGGAGCAGCTCCTGCAGCTGCAGCTCCAGCACCTGTAGCAGCACCTGCGGCTCCTGCTGCAGCACCGGCTGCCGCAGCTCCGGCACCTGCAGCATCAGGATCACAGGGTAGTGTAGTAGTATCTGCACCTATGCCTGGTAAGATTCTTGGAGTTAAGACAGAAGTAGGAAAGTCAGTTAAGAAGGGTGATGTACTTCTTGTTCTTGAAGCTATGAAGATGGAAAATGAGATCGTTGCACCTGAGGATGGTACAGTTGCATCTGTAAACGTTACAGTTGGTGCCTCAGTTGAATCAGGAGATACACTTGTTACATTAAACTAAGTGTATGCTTAATTAGAACCTGAGGAGGTAGAAATGAAAGATATTATTCTAAATCTTGCCGGACAGACAGGTTTTGCTACCCTTGACTGGAAGAATTATATCATGATACTTGTTGCGTTTCTCTTCATGTATCTTGCTATAGCTAAGGGGTTTGAACCACTTCTGCTTGTACCGATTTCATTCGGTATGTTCCTGGTAAATATGTTTCCTAGTATTATACAGGAAGGTGGACTTCTTCACTATTTCTATAAACTGGATGAGTGGAGTATCCTTCCGTCACTTATATTCATGGGTGTAGGTGCCATGACGGACTTTGGTCCTCTGATAGCCTACCCGCCAAGCTTTATATTGGGTGCTGCGGCACAGTTTGGTATTTACGGAGCTTATTTCCTTGCAATCGCTCTTGGATTTACAGGAAAAGAAGCTGCTGCTATATCAATCATCGGTGGTGCTGATGGTCCTACATCAATCTTCCTTGCCGGAAAGCTCGGAATGGGTGATACACTTCTCGGACCTATAGCTGTTGCTGCATATTCATATATGTCACTCGTACCTGTTATACAGCCACCATTCATGAAGCTTTTCACAACAAAGAAGGAAAGACTTATCAAGATGCCTCAGCTTCGTAAAGTTACAAAGCTTGAGAAGATAGTTTTCCCTATCGTTGTTACACTCGTTGTAGTTATGATACTTCCTACAACAGCTCCTCTTGTAGGTATGCTTATGCTTGGTAACCTTTTCAGAGAATCAGGTGTTGTAAAGCAGCTTACAGAGACAGCTTCAAATGCTATGATGTACATTGTTGTTATCCTTCTTGGAACATCAGTAGGAGCTACAACAAGTGCAGAAGCATTCCTTCAGATGACAACTATCAAGATAGTTGTTCTTGGACTTGTAGCATTCAGTCTTGGTACCACGATGGGTGTCCTATTCGGAAAACTCATGTGCTTTGTTACCAAGGGTAAGGTTAATCCGCTTATCGGATCAGCCGGAGTTTCAGCCGTACCTATGGCAGCCAGAGTTTCTCAGAAGGTTGCAGCAGAGTACGATCCTACAAACTTCCTTCTTATGAATGCGATGGGACCTAATGTTGCCGGAGTTATCGGTACAGCCGTTGCCGCCGGAACGTTCATGGCGATTTTCAACGTGCACTAACATGGCAATTGTTTAGCAGGTGGACGGATACAAGTGAGCATCGTGTAAACTTGTTTACCAAGATGCTCATCTTGGAGACGGACAAACTTTGCGAAGCAAAGTTGCTTAAAATACATGAGCGAGGTGTCTGCGTTAGCAGACAGTAGAGCATCGCATGAGAATTCGTATAAGCTTGCTTAATACGAATTGATATGCGTATGCGTACGTCGCGAATACATATTTAAGCAACCTGATAAACAATAAAAAAGAATATAAGATACAAATTATTAGAAAGGAAATAATAACATGTCAGAAATTAAGAAGCTTGGCATTACAGAGACTGTCCTCCGTGACGCTCATCAGTCACTGATAGCTACTCGTATGCCAACCGAAGAAATGCTTCCAATCATAGATAAGATGGATAAAGTTGGCTACCACTCAGTTGAGTGCTGGGGTGGTGCTACATTCGATTCATGTCTCAGATTCCTTAAGGAAGATCCATGGGACAGACTTCGTAAGCTTAAAGATGGATTCAAGAACACAAAGCTTCAGATGCTCTTCAGAGGTCAGAACATTCTTGGATACAGACCATATGCAGATGACGTTGTAGAGTACTTCGTACAGAAGTCTATCGCAAATGGTATCGATATCATCCGTATTTTCGACTGCCTCAATGATCTTCGTAACCTTGAGACAGCAGTTAAAGCTACAAACAAAGAAGGTGGTCATGCACAGATCGCCCTTTCATATACACTTGGAGATGCTTATACTCTTGATTACTGGAAAGAAACAGCCAGAAAGATCGAAGAGATGGGAGCTAACTCAATCTGTATCAAAGATATGTCAGGTCTTCTTGTACCTTATGAGGCAGAGAGACTTGTTAAGGCTCTTAAGGAAGGTTCAAGTCTTCCAATTCAGCTTCATACACATTACACATCAGGTGTAGCTTCTATGACATACCTTAAGGCTGCTGAAGCTGGTGTAGATGTTATAGATACAGCTATATCTCCATTTGCTCTTGGTACATCACAGCCTGCAACAGAAGTTATGGTTGAGACATTCAAGGGTACTGACAGAGATACAGGACTTGATCAGAATCTTCTTGCTGAGATCGCTGAGTACTTCAGACCATACAGAGAAGAGTGTCTTGAATCTGGGCTTATGAGCACTAAGATTCTTGGTGTTAACATTAAGACTCTTCTTTATCAGGTACCTGGTGGAATGCTTTCAAACCTTGTATCACAGCTTAAGGAAGCAAAACAGGATGATAAGCTCCAGGAAGTTCTCGAGGAAGTTCCTCGCGTACGTAAAGACTTTGGTGAGCCACCTCTTGTTACACCTTCATCTCAGATCGTTGGTACACAGGCTGTTCTTAACGTTCTTATGGGCGAGAGATACAAGATGGTTACTAAAGAGTCTAAAGACCTTCTTTCAGGTAAGTATGGTCAGACAATTAAGCCATTTGATCCTGAAGTTCAGAAGAAAGCTATCGGAGATACAAAGCCTATAACACACAGACCTGCAGATGATCTTGAGCCTGAGCTTGATAAGCTTAGATCAGAGATTTCTCAGTACATTCAGCAGGATGAGGATGTGCTTTCATACGCACTGTTTCCACAGGTTGCTACAGACTTCTTTAAGTATAGAGAAGCTCAACAGACAGGTGTGGATCTCTCTAAAGCAGATACTACAAACAAGACATATCCTGCTTAATCAATTAATTTGAATTATTGATTTTAGTCACAATATATCAGCACTTTTCCGTTGTGGAAGGTGCTGATTTTTGTTATAGTTATGAAGGTGATAAAGATGTTATTGGAATTTGTTTTTCGCTGAAAGGATATGTTTATGGAACAGAGTAAAAGACGTTTTCCAAAGCTTAATTCAGTTCATTATGGTGGTGTCTGGATATTATCCGGACTTCTCATAGGAATTGTCCTGCCGGTTATCTTTTGGTTTATATTGCATAAGATTATCTGGGTATTGGTTATATTAGGTAGTGTGATTCTTGTTTCTTTTGCTGTTTTATTTGCGATTGAAATGCATCAGGATTTTGCCCGTGTTCCTTACTATGAAAAACATTTAAGCGAAGATATAAAATTCGATCCGGAAAAACAGTATGCAGTC
>JAFZXD010000135.1 GCA_017616955.1 Eubacterium sp.
AGCGCCAGCAAAGATACCACCAGAGACAGCGGCCAATAGGCGCCCAATGAAGCAAGTGCCGAGAGAAGTGTTCCGAAGAAACTCATTAACACCGATACCACGCCATATACGGATAGCATTATTCCATTTATGATATGAACAATAAATATAAATGTTTTCATTGATTATTTCTTAGAATTAAAGAGCGTTGAGAAGATTCCTCTTCCAAGGCTTGCTCCAACATTTCCGCCAAGTGTCTGTCCGAATTTTCCGAACTTTTTACCCACGGTCTTTCCGACTTCACGTCCAACCGTACCTGTTATAGTATTGCCGACTGTCTTTGCAGCACGGCGTTTTTCAGCATCTTTCTTATCCTGCTCTCTCTGAGCAGCCTTTGCTTCAGCTTCTGCCTTACGTGCCGCTTCACGCTCTGCTCTTTCAGCAGCCCTTGCAGCCTCTTTCTCTTCTTTTTCACGCTGCTTCTCAGCTTCTTTTTCTTCCTTTTCACGCTGCTTTGCTGCTTCAGCTTCTTCTTTTGCCTTAGCAAGTTCTTCTGCTTCTTCTATGCCGCGTCTCTCAAGGAATTCATATGCTGAATCAGGGTCGATTGCTTCTGCATATTTGCTGTAGCAGATGCTTGACTTGATAAGTGAATCACGTTTTGCATCCGATAACGAACCAAAGCTTGACTGAATAGGAAGTACAGAAACTTTCTCAGCCATTGTAGGAATTCCGCCTTCATCAAGAAATGAAACTATAGCCTCACCCGTTCCGAGCGCAAGTATGGTTTCATATGTATTAAATGCAGGATTATCTCTAAATGATTCAGCAGCTGACTTAACTGCCTTCTGATCTGAAGGAGTATACGCACGAAGACCGTGCTCAATCTTATTTCCGAGCTGTGCCAATACACCATCAGGAATATCACGTGGATTCTGAGTGCAGAAATAGACTCCAACACCTTTAGATCTTATAAGCTTAACAACCTGCTCTATCTTCTCAAGAAGTGCCTTTGGTGCATCCTTGAAAAGAAGGTGAGCTTCATCGAAGAAGAATACCATCTTCGGCTTATCCATATCTCCTACTTCCGGAAGTCTCTCGAAGAGCTCTGAAAGAAGATACAGAAGAAATGTTGAATAAAGCTTAGTATTATTTATAAGACTGGAACTGTCGAGGACATTTATCATGCCCTTTCCCATGTCTCCGAAAGTAAAGAAGTCCATGATATTTACAGCAGGCTCTCCGAAGAATTTATCTCCTCCGGCAACCTCGAGAGCAACCAATGCTCTTACTATAGCTGCTATGGACTGAGGACTCATCTTTCCGTACTGAGCCTCGAACTCTGAATTATGATCCGAAACATAATTAAGCATAGATTTCAGATCCTTTGTATCTATCAGAAGCAGATTGTTATCGTCTGCTATCTTAAACACGATTGAAAGAATATCTGCCTGGAGGTCATTTAACTCCATAAGGCGAGCCAGAAGAAGCGGTCCGATCTCAGAGATAGTTGTTCTGAGAGTTATGCCCTTCTCACCGTAAATATCCCAAAGTGTAACGGGATATCCTCTGAATCCGAATCCCGCATCAGCAAGTCCGAAACGAGCTATTCTTTTCTGCATATCTTCGCTGTCAGAACCGGCTTCTGCAAGACCTGCTATATCCCCCTTAACATCAGCCATGAAAACAGGAACTCCCATGTCAGAAAAGCTCTCTGCCAGAACCTTGAGTGTAACCGTTTTTCCCGTTCCGGTCGCACCTGCTACGAGGCCGTGGCGATTAGCCATCTTGGGAAGAAGACATATTTTCTCACCCGCATCATTTATCCCCAACCAAACTTTGCTGTCGTAATACATAGTAAACCTCCTCTTATTCATAAAGTAAATGTCATAAAAGATGGCATTTACAAAACTATCTTGCCTGTTCCGAATTCTTCACCAAGTCTCTCAAGAAGATCATCTATTCCTGTGAAACGAATTGCAGTCATACCGAGCTTATTTGCAGCATCGATATTCACCTGACGATCATCGACAAAGATGCTCTCAGTAAGGTCAACTCCGAATCTTGATTCAAGCAGTCTGTAGATTGCTTCATCCGGTTTTGTAACCTTCTCATAACCCGATATGATATGTCCGTCCGTGTGAGGAAGGAACTTAAACTTCGGCCAGTGTCTCTCTGCCGTTTCTATCGGATAATTTGAAAGAATATATACATTGTAACCGAGCTCTTTAAGTTTAAGAACCAGAGGTTCGGAATATGTATATTCTTCTACGATAAATTCAATCTGGTCCCAGAACTTGATTATCTCATCCTTGTACTGAGGATATTTCTTTGTAAATGTCTCAACAGCTTCTGCCTCATCTCTGACTCCCAGGTCAAGCTCGTGCCAGAACTCTGTGACAACCATGTTCTCCGAAAGAAAATCCACAGTCTCTTCATCAAAACCAAGGTCTCGCATATATCTGCGGTAACCAAAATCTACCAATACGTCACCAACATCAAAAACAATATTCTTAATCATTTCTCCTCCATAAAAGTGTTATTTCGCAATACACCAATACAGGGTTTATTTTAACACTATCAAATACAAATGAAAAGCAAAAGTAGCATGGACATTCAAATCAAAGAAATGTTATAATCAGTAACAAAACAGCAACATATTTATTGACTTAATTTAATGTTTCAAAGGAGGTTACACATGGATAAAAAAGCTATGTACAAACTGTCTTACGGACTCTTCGTTTTGACAACAAAACTGGGTGACAAAATCAACGGTTGTATAACCAACACGGCGATTCAGGTAACTACAGAACCGAACCAGATCGCATTTGCCGTTAACAAGCTCAACTTGACACATGATATGTTACTTGAATCCAAGGTTTTCAATATATCTATTATCAGTGAAGCTGCAGACTTCAACGTGTTCAAAAGATTCGGATTCCAATCCGGAAGAGACGTCGATAAGTTTGCCGACTACAGCGCTTATAAACTTACAGACAACGGTATCCCTGTTGTCACAGAGGGAACAAATGCGTATATCTCGGGAAATGTAACTTCAACCGTAGACCTCGGAACTCACACTCTTTTCATCTGTGCAGTTACGGATATGGATGTTCTGAGTGATGCATCTTCCGCTACTTATGAATACTATCAGAACAATATCAAACCAAAGCCTGAAGCTGTAGGAACCACTCCTACCGGAGAGACCGTATGGCGCTGCAAGATCTGCGGATATGAATATGTCGGAGAAGAACTTCCGGATGACTTCATCTGTCCTTGGTGCAAACACCCGGCTTCGGATTTTGAGAAAGTTGTTAAATAGTTTTTAGATTTTATAATCAATATATAATTTTATGTAAACCAATAAAACCCTCTCATTTTTTGAGAGGGTTTTATTACTATATTGATATTCTGTTTTATTGAACTTTTCTATCGATTTACATAACACCCGAATCCTATTGAATACATTTCACTAGGTCTTCCAGCATTGTATTAAACTCTTCTTTTTCTACTCCTACAGTCTGTAACGAGAAACTTACTCCGTTTATATCAAAGTATGCTATATAAACCTGATCGTTACTGTATTCTCCGATATAAACTTCTCTTCCGTTTATATCAGTAGGTATTCCATTCATGAGTTCCTGCGGAACTATTGAATTACTTCTTGATATCAATATGTCAGCGTTTCCTGTATCGCATTTTAATCTGATATCTCCTTTGTCTTGTCCACTCTCATCTTCTTTCGAAGAAACATATACTATTTCATTCTCAAGCTGCATACTTTCTTTTATCGGACTGATATCAATGCCGATAAGTTCGGAATACTCGGAAAGCGACATAGTCTGATATGTGCCAATATCATCAATGTTTAATGTTGTTCCATAAGACTTCTTTGAGTTGAGCGACTCTCTTTTAGAATCATCTTCAGCTGCTTCAGCAGAATAATCTCCTGCAGTTTCCGACATGCTTGCCTCAGTACTTTCAGCCACACTTGCTTCCGTAACTTCAGCTGCATTCTCGCCTCCGCTTACAACATCACTTTCTGCCGCATCTTCATATGCCTCATCCGAATATTCAGCCTCTTCTCCATAAGCTTCCGTTGCACACTCAGTATTATCGGAAGGTGCTGTTGCTTCATATAAA
>JAFZXD010000013.1 GCA_017616955.1 Eubacterium sp.
AGAAAGAATTCATCAGATGGCTATAACGGAAACAATCAATGAGTTATAACTTTGATTGAATTGAATCTTTATTTATGATAATATTGCATGAGCTGATGCACTTTTATTGAAAAGCTGTATCAGCTCTAAGTTTTTAGTAAACCACCATGAAAGTTGTATGAGAAAGGAGATATAGTTAAATGAAACTAGGTATAGTAGGATTACCTAATGTCGGTAAATCCACATTGTTCAATTCACTTACAAAGGCAGGAGCGCTGGCTGCAAATTATCCGTTTGCTACTATCGATCCCAACGTTGGTATAGTTGCTGTTCCGGACGAACGTCTGGATGTTCTTACAAAAATGTATGATTCTGATAAAACTACACCGGCTGTTATCGAGTTTGTTGATATAGCAGGTCTTGTAAAAGGAGCTTCAAAAGGTGAAGGTCTTGGTAACCAGTTCCTTGCAAATATCCGTGAGTGTGATGCGATAATCCATGTTGTCAGATGTTTTGAAGACACTGACGTAGTACATGTAGATGGTTCGGTTGATCCTATTAGAGATATCGAGACTATTAATATAGAGCTTATATTCTCAGATCTAGAAGTACTCGAAAGAAGAATCTCAAAAACTGTTAAACTTTCAAGAAATGATAAGCAGGCTGCAAAGGAACTTGAATTCCAGAACAGAATCAAAGCTCATCTTGAAGCTAATAAACCGGTAAGAACTTTTGAGATAAATGAGTCGGATGACGATGAGAAAGCTTGGATAAAAGATTACTGTCTTCTTACAGAGAAGAAGGTTATCTATGCAGCTAATGTCGGCGAAGATGACATGGCTGATGACGGCGCTTCAAATGATTTCGTAAAGAAAGTCCGTGATTATGCAGCTGAGACTGACGCTCAGGTATTCACTGTTTGCGCACAGATGGAAGCTGAGATATCCGAACTGGATGACGAAGAGAGAAAGATGTTCCTTGAGGATCTTGGACTTAAAGAATCAGGACTTGATAAGCTTATAAAGGCAAGTTATACACTTCTCGGACTTATCAGTTATCTTACTGCCGGAAAGCAGGAGTCAAGAGCATGGACCATCACTAAAGGTACAAAGGCTCCTCAGGCTGCAGGAAAGATTCATTCTGATTTCGAGAGAGGATTCATCAAAGCAGAAGTAGTAGCTTATGATGATCTGATCCGCGAAGGAAGCATGACGGCAGCTAAGGAAAAAGGTCTTGTTCGTCAGGAAGGTAAGGAATACGTAATGCAGGATGGAGATGTGGTTCTGTTTAAGTTCAACGTCTAAATCCGTGATGACTAAAAGAAGAGGACATAAAACATGAATGGCATATATTTCCCCGGTACGGGCATCAATCTGGGAAATGTCCCCACCGGCATAAATATATTCGGCTTTGAGATAAAGTTTTACGGTATGCTCATAGCACTGGGATTTATCCTTGCATATTTTTCGGCTGTGAGGGAAGCGAAGCTTTCGGGACAGAACGAAGAGAACTATCTGGATTTCCTACTTGTACTTGTAGTACCGGCTATTATCGGAGCCAGAATATACTATATTATCTTTAAATTAGAGGACTTTGTGATTCCGGGACAAAGCTTCAAAGACACAGTGATTGCGATGATCAACCTTAGAAACGGAGGTCTCGCTATATATGGAGGACTCATAGCCGGAGTTATAACCCTTTGCATATTTGCAAAGAAGAAGGGAATGTATATCCCACTTTTTGGAGACACTATCGCTATGGGAATTCTGATAGGTCAGATTCTCGGAAGAGGCGGAAACTTCTTCAATCGAGAAGTGTTCGGTGACTACACAACATCGGTCTTAAGAATGGGAATACCTGTAGGATATTACAGTGATTCTTTTATGAATTACCTTAAGGCAAATGGAATAGTAAACGAAACTATGCTCGCTAATCAGGAGATGATAAATGGAGTTTCGTGTATAACTGTTCACCCTACATTTTTATATGAGAGCATGTGGAATCTGATGCTTCTTGTCATACTGTTTTTATACAGAAGAAGAAAGAAGTTTGATGGAGAGCTTGCGATGATTTATCTGTTCGGCTATGGAATCGGAAGATTTCTCATTGAAGGAATCAGAACAGATTCTCTGATGATAGGACCATTTAAGGTTAGCCAGGTGGTGGCTTTATCATGTATTGCTGTTTCTGTAGCTGTTCTTACTTTCAATTATTTGAGGATAAAGAAGGGTATAAAACCTAAGCTTCACCCTATTTCTGTTGATAATTACAAAAAAAATGAAAAAGTGGAGCAAAGTGGTGAAAAAAGTGTTAAAGAATAACGAACACTATATATAGGCGAAATTTGTTTATAACATAACTAGATATTGTTGATAAGATGACAAGAGCTCATTTTTAGATGTTTAAAACTTCTGAAAATGAGCTCTTTTTTTGGCTAAAATGCTGGATTTGTGAAAAAAAACACCTTGCAATTAAGGGTTTTGTGGTATATTATGTTCACTAAGTGGCGGGAAGTGGAGTGTCATACCACATTTTACCCACAAAGTGGAGATATCAACATTATCAACAGTGTTATCAACACCGAAAGAATCCCAGAAAGGAGGAATGTTTCATGGCTCTCAGCATGAAAGGTACATATAAACATAATATTGATACCAAGGGCCGTTTGATCATTCCTGCTAAGATTCGTGATTCACTCGGTAGCAGTTTTGTTATCACTGAAGGAATAGATGACTGTCTTTCTATGTACTCACTCGAGGAGTGGGAGAACTTTACAGAAAAGCTGGACAGACAGAGCAATAACAAAGAGAAGGTTCGTATGCTGAAGAGATACTTCAGATCAAAGGCAGCGGACGTGGAAATGGATTCTCAGGGTAGAGTTGTTGTACCTCAGGATCTTAGAGATGCAGTTGGTATCACAAAAGAAGTAGTTATCATCGGTGCTGGTGAGAAGGCAGAGATTTGGGATAAAGCTAAGTGGGATGCTCTTCAGAAAGAGGATATCTTCGACAAGGAGAACATCAAGGCTATGCTGGAGAATATGGAGATAGATTTCTAGATCCGGTGATGGCATACAGCATAAAGCTGATAATTTATTGAACAGGAGAAGAGTAAATGGAATTCAAACATATCCCTATAATGCTGGAACCTGTTCTCCAAGGTCTGAATATAAAAGAAGACGGAATATACGTAGACGGAACTCTGGGAGGAGCGGGACATTCTTCTGAGATAGCGAAGCGACTCGGCAGTAATGGACGTCTGATAGGTATAGATCAAGATATGGATGCTATAGCCGCAGCTTCAAAAAGACTTGCGGAATATAACAACGTATCGATAGTTCATAGCAATTATGTAAATATCAGGTCAGTATTGGATGACCTTAATATACAAGGCGTCGATGGAATACTCCTTGACCTGGGAGTTTCATCGTATCAATTGGATAACAAAGAGAGAGGTTTCAGTTATCGAGAGGATGCTCCACTGGACATGAGAATGGACAGAGACAGC
>JAFZXD010000136.1 GCA_017616955.1 Eubacterium sp.
ATAAAAGATAACGGACAAGGTGGTAAACCGGAACAAGATATCAGACTTGAATTCCCCGATCTTGTTACGCTGACAGTTCATATGATTCCACCGAAAACTTCTAGTGACGTGGCTATAAAAAAGCAGATCTGGCATGTAAGTTCTCAGGATGTTCCTCAGGATACTCCTGATAAATACAAGAATTATATATACAGATCTCGTATCAGAATCACATCTAATGGTATTAACTCCAACGTACAATTTAATGATGAAATGTGGCCCGGAATGACTTTATATTCAGATCCGGTTTTTTACAGTGATCTGGAACTTACAACTGAGATAGACAGTTCTACGTTTAATTTGAAGTATAAGAAAGGCCAGAATACTATATCAGCTGTCATTCCATCTATGAGCAGTGATGAGCAGATATGGGTTTCTTATCTTGTTTTGGTTGATCCTGCAATGTTTAATATGGAAACTGCAAAAGAGTTCCTGAAGACTGCTGATCCTGATAACAAGTATTATTATGAAGGATTCAAGGGAAAGGTTTCAAACAAAGCTACCGCAAAAAGTGATGAAGCTCCTAAGGAAGTCAGATCATGGGGAGATGTCGGAACTATCGGTGGTTCTATCGATAAGTGGTCATGCCCTGAAGATCACCAGTTTAGCAAAGGACTTATGCACTGGGAGATCGTTATTAAGAGTATTATCGATACCGATTATGAAACAGGTTATATTATCGATAAGCTTCCTAAGAATATGTCTCTTGTAGAAGAGAATACATTTATCAGAGATACAGCTACATATAATATCTTTAAAAACGGAATCGATATTAAACAGACTAAGAATGATGACGGAACAACTGATGTAAAGTTTGAGTTATCTGAAGAAGTCATGAAGTTCTTAAAGAAAAAGGAAACCAGTCAGGCTGTTATCACATATGATACAAAGATTGAGAGACAGGAAGAATCCGAAAAGAGATATGAAAATGTTGCTACTATATATTATAACGGCGACGAATTAATGGAAGTATCTGCTGCAGATACATTTAAGAAACCAAAGGATTTATCAAAAGTAGGACCTTATGAGAGAGATAAAGCTCCATTTATTGAATTTACCGTAACAGCAAATCCGGCAGCGCTCGATCTGGATCCGAATGCGGACGAGCTTACACTTGAGGATCAGTTGTGTGATTATTATGACCTGGATGTTGATTCAGTCAAAGTAAATGGTAAAAAACCGGGTTCTGATATATTTACATATAGTAGTTCATCGAGAAAATTCACATTAAAGCTTCAGGATGGTGTTGCTTATACGATAACTTATAGGGCAAGAGTCAATCTTAAGAAGGGCGAATGGCTTAGCGGTTCGAATAGTGCAACATTATATTCAGACAGTACTACAGGATACAAGCAGAGTGCAAAAACTGAGGTAGAGTCAGAAGTATTCCAGAGCGCAGCAAGTTCGTCATCAGAAAATGAGACAGGCGTTTTGAACATAGTTAAACATGAGAAGGGAAATGACAGCAAGCTTCTTGAAGGTGCTAAGTTCTCTCTTACTACTATGGACGGAATTAGTACTGTAAAGAAATTATCGGAAGATGATAAAGGTGTTATTGAAACTACCGGAGCAAACGGAGTAGCAGCATACGGAGATCTTGAAAGAGGCGTCGTTTATATGCTGAAGGAAGTTGAAGCACCTGCACAGTATAAGATAGACGATACTATCAGATTCTATGCATTTACCGATACTAAGTTTTCATTTGGTTCAACAGTTACTTATGAGGGAACAGAGTATCCTCTTACTGTAGTACCTCTTGAACGAGCTAGTTATGACGTATATATGGAAAATGAGAAGATTCCTGAGAAGTCTGAAGGAAGTATCAAGATTACAAAGACTATCAGCGGTACTGTAGATGATGCTGACCGTGATAGTATCAGCTTTGTAGTTAATGACGGAACCACAGACGTATGGACAGGAACTCTCGGAACAAAGTTTACTCCGAATTCCGACGGAGTATATGAGGCTGTTATCGATAAGCTTGATACAGGCAAGACATATTCAGTAACAGAGAGTATGAAAGATATCGATGGAACAACCCTTTCCGTAAGTTATGAAATAAATGGCGGAAGCACTGTTGAAGGAAAATCCGCAACAGGTGTTACAGTGGAAAAAGACAAGACAACAACTGTTTCTTTCCACAATGTATTTACAAAGATAATCAAAAAAGGAAGTCTTAAGTTTATCAAGACTATTACAGGCCTTGATGACAACAGTCTTGCTGACGGTATCACATTTAAGATAGCTAAGGAATCCGAGCCGGGTAGTCCGATAGCGACATTTACATATGCAGATATCAAGGCAGACGGATACAAACAGATAGACGATCTTGATTTTGGAACATATACAGTTACAGAATCATCAACGAATATCACTGATTATGAATTTAAGAATACATCAGCGCAGATGACTTCATCGGTTGAAGTTAAAGCTGAGAATACAGCAGATGCTCCTGCTGAACTTTCTCTTTCAAATGTATATGAAAAAGAAGAGAAGCCGGAGGAGCCAATTGAAGAACCTGTTGTTGAGCCGGTTGAAGTAACTATCAGTAAAGTAGATATTACAGATGGTCCGGAGATCGAGGGCGCTGAGCTTGTTATCACTAAGGATACGGAAGATGGACAGGTTATAGAAAGCTGGACATCCGGAAAGGTTTCAGGAGAAACAGGTCCTCATAAGGTAAAACTTTCGGAAGGAACATATGTTCTTAAGGAGACTCTTGTACCTGATGATTTCCACCTTCAGGCTGAAAGCATTACATTTACGGTAGGTGCAGACGGTACTGTAACAGTAGCTGGAAATGTATCCGACGAAAAGAAGGTTGTAATGGTTGACGCACCTGCGGGAGCTCTGAGAATTGTAATCGAAGAGGAAGAAACAGGAGATAAAGTACCTAACGCCGTAGTAACAGTTACGACTATGAAGCCGGAAGTATATATATTCCGAATCTTCCGGTAGGAAATGAATATTCATATAAGGTAACAAAGGTTCCTGATGGTTATGTTGTTTCAACTGCAGGAGAAGAAACAGGAGTAGAGATCAAGGCTAAAGAAGTAACCGAAAAGCTTGATAAGATTAAAAAAGAGCAAAAGCCTACTGAGGAAAAGACAACAGAAACAACGACTACTGAAGAGCAGACAACTGCAACAACTGAGGAGCAGGTTACAACAGAAGCAACAACGGAAGCTACTACTTCAAAGCCTACAACAGAAACAACAGAAGATCCTGATGATGAAGATCCGGACGACGAAGACCCGGATGATGATTCTGATGAAGACAAGGGTACTCTTGTAATAACTATTCTTGATGAAAAAACAAGAACTCCGATTCCAAATGCTGTAGTAACAGTTGAGAGACCGGACGGAACAACCGGAACATACACTACAGATGAAAACGGACAGATTATTATAAGAGATGTACCTACAGGTGATTATAAGGTAACAGTTACTCAGGTACCTCCGGGATATACGGTAACAACCGGAGTATCACAAGTAGTAACTGTTGAAAAGGATAAAACAACAAGTCATACAGCGCTGGTAACAAATGATAATACAGAAGCAACAACTCAGACGACACAGGGAGGAAGTACTCCTACAAATACAACAACACAGACATCATCTGTAAAAACAGGTGATGATGCTAAAGTTGTTATGGTGATGCTCATCATGAGTATAGCTGTTATATATATCTTTAGCTGGTGCATCTTGAGATATCGCAAACGTAAAGAGGATAAGTAATAATGACAGCCAATGCAAGAGGAACCAATCCTATACTTAAGATGGATTATCCTGATCCGGATGTAATATATGTTGACGGGACATTTTATATGATCAGCACGACTATGCATTTTATGCCGGGAGCGGAGATACTTCGTTCCTATGACCTGATCAACTGGGAACATGCTGCATACGTTTTTGACAGAATAGACAGCACAGATAGCCAGAGGCTAATCGGTGATCAACATGTTTATGGAAAGGGTA
Organism: Eubacterium sp.; assembly: GCA_017616955.1. GTDB lineage: Bacteria > Bacillota > Clostridia > Lachnospirales > Lachnospiraceae > Eubacterium_Q. The sequence continues at coordinate 4,020 of JAFZXD010000136.1, forward strand.
TGTGGGCAGCAACTCTCAGATATCATGAAGGACAGTACTATGTGGTATTTGTCTGTAATGATACCCGGAAAACATATCTTTACAGATCGGATAAGATAGAGGGTCCATGGAGTAAGAGTACGATAGAAGGATTCTATCATGACTGCTCATTACTGTTTGATGATGGAAAGGCTTATCTTGTATATGGCAATACGGATGTATATCTTACAGAATTAAATGATGATATGACAGCACCAAGAGACGGTGGATTAAACAGATGTATCGTGAGTGATAAGGGAAATCCTAATCTTGGTTATGAAGGTTCGCATATCTATAAAATAAATGGCAGATACTATATCTTCTTCATCCATTCCAAGAGGGATAGATGGAGAAGGGTTGAAGCCTGCTTTGTATCGGACAGTCTCGAAGGAGAATTCGTAGGCGGAGATATCTTCGATGACGATATGGGATTCAGAAATTCCGGAATAGCTCAGGGCGGAATCGTTGAAGGTCCTGAAGGAATTTGGAATGCTGTTCTTTTCCAGGACAGCGGAGCTGTCGGAAGAATACCGGTTGTTGTTCCCGTTACGTGGGTGAGGGATAAAGACGGGAACGACAAACCTGTATTTGGAGATAGAGGAAGAGCTCCGAAAGAGCTTAGTACAGTTGATCTTAAACCGGGATATGTATATAAACCCCTTGTCGGAGATGACGATTTCAGATATGATCCGAACAAGATGTTTAAAGAAGATAAAGAAAAATACGGCTGTTTTGGTTTAAAAAGTATGTGGCAGTTTAATCATGAGCCGGAATTCTCTCTTATCCAATGTGATAATGAGGACGGAAAGCTTTGGATAGAGACTGACAAGATTGTGAAGAACATCTTTGGTGCTAAGAATATACTCACTCAGAGGATGATATATCCGGAGTGCAGTGCGGAGGTTACGATAGACGGATCTCAGTTAAAAGATGGAGACTATGCGGGACTGGCTGCATTTCAGGGTGACTATGCACTGGTTGGTATAAAAAGGGAAGAGGGAAAACTTTATGCTGTTATGACTTCCTATACAAATAGCAGCTCGGATGTTTGGAAACTGGGAGATGAGGCAGGAGTCACGGAAGAGAAGTTGGAGCTTGCAGGAGAGAGTCTCAGAGTAAGAGTCACTGCAATATTTAGCGATGAAACAGGAGACAGAGATGTTGCAGTCTGTGGAATATATACAGATGAAGGGGAGTATAGAGAGATAGGAAAACCTCAGAATCTGAGATTCAGACTGGATCATTTTACAGGTTGCAGATTCGGACTTTTCGTATATTCGGAAAAGACAACCGGAGGGAAGGCCGGATTTTCGGAGTTCAGAAGAAGATAACTTATAAAATAGATAAAGCATAATAATAGACTATATTGATGTAACTACTGACCGATTATATAGGAACATATAAAGAAGAGACCTGAATATGAAGATACATGGATTACAAAAGATGACGCTGCTGGATTATCCGGGAAAGGTTGCCTGTACGGTATTCCTGGGTGGATGTGAATACAGATGTCCTTATTGTCATAATACAGAGCTATTGGATATGAATGCACCGGAGCTGATGAATGATATAGAACTTTTGGAATTTCTAAAAACCAGACAGAAATTGCTGGACGGAGTAGCTGTTACCGGAGGAGAGCCGCTCCTGAGAAATGATATAGCATCGCTGCTTGAAAGAATCAAGAATCTGGGATTTCTTGTTAAACTGGATACAAATGGCAATCATCCGGATCGTCTTCAGGAAGTAGTTGAAGCCGGACTGGTTGACTACGTTGCAATGGATGTAAAGAATTCACGTGAGCGATATGGAGAAACCATCGGACTTCCGGGATTCAATATATCAAGAGTGGAAAGAAGCGTTGAATACCTTCTGTCAGATATAGTTGAGTATGAATTCAGAACAACCGTTGTGAAACAGTTTCATGATGAGAAATCATTTGAAGATATGGCTGAATGGATTGACGGAGCTCAGAATTATTACATCCAGAGTTTTGTCGACAGGGATACGGTTCCTTTCGGAGGACTGGAAGCGTGCTCGGTTGAGGAGCTTGAAAAATTTAGAGAAATAGTGCGTCCGCATGTGAAAAATATAGAAATAAGAGGCGTATAGCCGAAAAAAGTATAAAAAGCATTTCCACTATATATAGTATTTTTTTAAAAAAATCAATACTAGATATTGACATTTCCCTGAAAGATGTTATTATTTTATTTACCAACCATTTAACAAAATAATTCGTATTGGGGATAAAATAATAAAACTATAGGGGAGGAACCATACTTATGTACCGTGTTTTAAAACGAGATGGTGTAATTGTTGATTTTGATGTAACAAAGATTAGTGCTGCTATAGAGAAAGCATTTGTGGGATGCGAGAAGCAGTATCATCCAAGCGTAATCGATATGCTTGCTCTTCGTACAACAAGTGATTTTGAAGACAAGATCAAGGATGATGTTATATCAGTCGAGGATATCCAGGATAGCGCAGAGAAGATTCTGTCAGAGGCAGGATATTCAGATGTAGCTAAGGCTTATATCCTTTATCGTAAGCAGCGTGAGAAGATTCGTAATGTTAAGAATGCGATGCTCAACTATAAAGATATAGTTGATAACTATCTTAAGATCAATGATTGGCGTGTTAAAGAGAATTCTACGGTTACATACAGTGTTGGTGGTCTTATCCTTTCTAACTCAGGAGCCATTACAGCTAACTACTGGCTCAGTGAGATCTATGACCGCGAGATAGCAGAGGCTCATCGTACAGCTGCAGTTCATATTCATGACCTCAGCATGCTGACAGGATACTGTGCAGGATGGTCACTGAAGCAGCTTATCCAGGAAGGACTCGGCGGAGTTCCCGGAAAGATTACTTCATCACCTGCAAGCCATCTTTCAACACTCTGCAATCAGATGGTAAACTTTCTTGGTATCATGCAGAATGAGTTGGCAGGAGCTCAGGCATTCTCTTCCTTTGACACATATCTTGCACCTTTTGTTAAGGTGGACAATCTCTCACAGAAAGAGGTTAAGCAGTGCATTCAGTCCTTCGTTTACGGCGTAAATACACCCAGCCGCTGGGGAACACAGGCTCCTTTCTCCAACATAACTCTGGACTGGACAGTGCCTAAGGACCTGGCAAACCTTAATTGCATAGTTGGTGGAAAAGAGATGGATTTCACCTAT
>JAFZXD010000137.1 GCA_017616955.1 Eubacterium sp.
CATTCAGAAATGAGATCACTCCTGGTAACTTCACATTCAGAACAAGAGAGTTCGAGCAGATGGAGCTTGAGTTCTTCTGCAAGCCTGGTACACAGACAGAGTGGTTTGAGTTCTGGAGAAAGTTCTGCTTTGAGTGGCTGCTTTCACTTGGTATCAAGGAAGAGAGCCTCAGACTTCGTGATCATGATCCTGAAGAGCTTTCATTCTATTCAGATCATACAACAGATATAGAGTACGCATTCCCATTCACAGATTGGGGCGAGCTTTGGGGAATAGCTTCAAGAACAGACTATGACCTTACACAGCATCAGAATACATCCGGTGAGCCTATGGAATACTTCGATGATGAGATAAATGAGAAGTACATCCCATACGTAGTTGAGCCATCACTTGGTGCTGACCGTGTAACACTTGCATTCCTTTGCGAAGCATATGATGAGGAAGTTCTTGATGCAGAGAAGAACGATGTACGTACAGTACTTCATTTCCATCCGGCAATTGCACCTGTAAAGATCGGTGTGTTCCCACTTTCTAAGAAGCTCAACGAAGGTGCTGAAAAAGTTTATGCTCAGCTCAGCAAGTACTGGAACTGTGAGTACGATGACAGAGGAGCTATCGGTAAGAGATATCGTCGTCAGGATGAGATCGGTACACCATTCTGTATCACATACGACTTCGATTCAGAAGAAGACGGAGCAGTTACAGTTCGTGACCGTGATACAATGGAGCAGGAGAGAGTAAAGATCGAAGATCTTAAGGCTTACTTCGAAGCTAAAATGGATTTCTAAAGTCTGAGGCAGGTACTAATGTACCTGCCTTTTATTGTTAATATACATTTTTATGATAAATTTTTTATTTTTCGCGCACATTTTATATTACTGATACGTTAAGTAATATAGAGGAGGAAAAATCCATGGATATTGAACTGCAGTACGAAAAACTCCTCCGTTACTGCCTAATGAAAACAAAGAATAGAGAACTTGCAGAAGATATCGTACAGGAGACGTATCTGAGATTCTGGCAGAGTCATTCATATAAAGAGACAGGGAAAGAGCTGGCATATTTATATACAATGGCGAGGAACTTATGTATCGATGAATTCAGGAAGAATAAGCCTCAGACTTTAGAAGAATATGAGGAGATACCTGCGGATGATAAGTCAGAGCCGGAGCATTACATCATGCAGATGGATATAGAGAATGCATTGGAGAATCTTCCTGAGGATCTGAGAGAGATCATAATGCTTCGATATACGAATGATATGTCGGTTATGGATATTGCAAAGATTACTAATCTTTCAAGGTTTGCGGTACACAGGAGAATTAAGGAAGGGCTTGCTCTTCTGAAAAAATATATGAAGGAAGGAGATGTATAGTATGACAGACAGAGAACTTAAGAATATGCTGAAAGATGCATATAAGATTGAACCGTCTGAGCGTGAGAGACAATTTCTCAGAGCTCATGAGAATAGAAAACGTGATCTATTAGATGTGATTTCTTTTGAGTTAAAGAATATGGGAATACTGAGTGCTGTGATATTTGTTGTATTATGCGTGTTCTTATTCTGGATATCTCGGCTGCGTCATGCAGATTATATGTGGATGTTTTCAAGTTCGCTCACATTATTCGCTTTTTTCCCTACAGCTATTGTTGGAAAGTCGGAAAGATATATGATGTGGGAGATAGAGACCGCAAGCAGGTTCTCATACAGATTTTTAAAATGTGTGAGAATGTTTATCTTGGGGGTGATAAGTCTGGTTGTTATAGTGTTCGCAAGTTTACTTTTGATGAATAGTCTTCATATATCGCCGATCAGGACGATATGTTTTATTGGAATTCCTTATTTATCAAATGTATGCGCGAATATATTTGTTACAAGAAAGATCCATTCGAAGGAGGCTATCTATATCTGTACAGGAATAACGATGATCTTATGTGTTATCCCGTACGGAATTCAGTATATGGGTTTTATCACCAAGACTAATCCGGCATTGATGCTGTTAGCACTTATAGTTATTGTGGCAGTGACGATGAAACAAAGTGTTTTATATGTTAAAGAAAGTGAGAATATAGCATGGAACTTGTGTTAGACAGAGTATCAAAACAGTACTCGAATAAAATTGCAGTAGATAGGCTGTCACTAAAACTTCACCCCGGGGTTATCGGACTTCTGGGTGCAAACGGTGCAGGAAAAACAACACTTATGAGAATGATATGCGGAGTATTAAGACCTACAAGCGGAACGGTCACATTTGACGGACTTGATGCTTCCGATGAAATGTACAGGGATGTATTAGGATATCTGCCTCAGGATTTTGGATATTATCCGGGATTTACCGGAAAAGATTTTCTGATGTATATAGCTGCGCTTAAGGGAATTGAGAAGTCGGCGGCTAAGAGAAGGATTAAGGAACTTCTTGAAATAGTCAATCTGGAAAGTGTGGCAAATAAAAAGATCAAAACTTATTCAGGAGGAATGAAGCAGAGGCTTGGAATAGCTCAGGCTGTTCTAAATAACCCAAAGATACTTCTTCTGGATGAACCGACTGCAGGTCTTGATCCTAAGGAGAGAGTACGTTTTCGTAATCTGATCGCTGAACTTGCCAAGGATTCTATAGTAATCCTTTCAACACATATAGTATCTGATGTAGAGCATATAGCTGACAGGATTCTTATGATGAAAGAAGGACAGTTTGTTTTTGATGGAACTCTCGAAGATGTAAATATGGATCTGGAAGAATTTTATATGCAGCATTTTGAAGATGAGGAGGATCAGTGATATGCAGAATTTTATGACATTATATATAGCTGAGATTCGAAAGATACTGTCTAAAAGAGCGGTATGGATAACATTTGTGATCGGAATGGTATTTTTAGGTACTGTTGATCTGTCTAACATTTTATTTGAAAAATACACTTATGATGATGGAGTTGTATCCGGAGCTGAATTTGAGGCTCTTCA
>JAFZXD010000138.1 GCA_017616955.1 Eubacterium sp.
ACTGGCATGACTATGGAATAAAAGGAAATATCACTAAGAAGACGATCAGAAGAATGCTCAGCCAAATGGGCGAGGAGTATTTTGAAGGATATTCGCTTCTTAGAAAAGCCGATATAATGGGGCAGAGTACTTATAACAGAGAAAACAGTATTGAACTTCTCGACCAGATTATCACATATCATGATGAGATAATGCAGGAAGGAAGTGCTCTGAAGATATCGGATCTTGCGGTCGGAGGCGGGGATCTCATAGCTGCAGGTATCAAGCCGGGACCGGAGATGGGAGAAATACTCAGAAACCTTCTGGACAGGGTACTTGAGGAACCAGAGCTTAATACCCGTGAGAAGCTTATGGAATTGGTGCAAGGACTTATTAACTAAGAAACGATATACCGGTAAATAATATACAGGTGGGGTGAAACCATGATTGATTATACATTAAAGAATCGAATCGATGATGTATTCAGACTTATGGATGAAATACAGAATAAGAATCCGCAGCTTACGGCGCAGACAGGAATGACTCTTCGTGAGATGCTTAAATACAACCTTATTCAGTATATAGCATTTCTCTTTGAATCGGACGGTACCGACGGAAGACAGGAGCTGGAATTCATAAAGGATTATCTGGGAACTATTATGAATATTTCTCAGTTTATGAATTTCAAATACGGCAAGGTTATGGGGGCAGACTTTATCAATACACCTCCAAGATGTATGCTGTATCTTGTTAAAAGCGATCTTACGGAAGGTTCGGTAAAATCTGCTGCGGGAAGGCCTGTATCCAAAGAGGTAACACTTCTCTATAAAGAGGTTGGAGCGGCATTTGTCGCTATCAACGGTGAGACAGTAACAGAGCTTGCCAATCTTTCAAACTATACACTGATGCTTGATGAATTCCTTAAGGAATACGGTCTATACTTCACTGATGGAATTCCAAAGGGAAGAGTAAATCCAAAGAGCAGGAACCTCAGAAAAAATAAAGATACATTAGGTGCCACAGTGAACAGAGCTGAAAGTAAAGTAGCTGCAGCAAAGAAAGAGAGTGATGAGGATGAATCCGAAGAAACTCTGGAACAGCTGATGGAAGAACTTAACAGTCTCGTGGGACTTAAGTCTGTTAAGCAGGATCTGACGAACCTAATAAATCTTGTAAAGATAAGAAAACTTCGTGATGAAAGAGGAATGAAACAGCCGGATATAACACTCCATCTGGTTTTTTCGGGTAATCCCGGAACCGGTAAGACAACTGTGGCCAGACTTCTTGCGAAGATATATAAGGTACTTGGAGTGGTAAGCGAGGGACAGCTTATAGAAGTAGACAGATCGAATCTTGTTGCCGGATATATAGGACAGACTGCTACTCAGACAGCAGAGATCGTTGAGAGTGCGATAGGTGGAGTTCTTTTTATAGATGAAGCATATACTCTCGTAAAGACTGGAGATGAAAAGGATTTCGGTCAGGAAGCTGTAGACACACTTCTCAAACTTATGGAAGATAATCGTGATGATCTGATAGTTATAGTTGCAGGTTATACTGATAAGATGGAAGAGTTTGTTAATTCAAATCCGGGACTCAAATCCAGATTTAACAAGTACATATTCTTCAATGATTATTCTGGCGACGAGTTGACCAGCATATATACTTCCATGGCCAAGAAACAGGAATATGAGCTGGATAAAGAAGCGGGAGAATTTGTAAAGGATTATCTTACTCAGAGAGCAAAGGCTCATGAAGAGAACTTTGCAAATGCCAGAGAAGCCCGTAACTATCTCGAACGGTGTATAGAGAGACAGGCATCTCGAATTGTTGAGTTTAAAAATATAAGCGATGAAGACTTAAGAACACTTAGGCTTGCAGATGTAAAAGAGTGAAAAATAATGGATAAGAAGATGTCACGTCGGGAGATGATGACGAAGTCACCGATACCGGGGCTTATAACGAAACTGTCTATTCCGACTATAATAAGTATGCTGGTAACGGCATTTTATAATTCTGCAGATACGTACTTTGTAGGCAAGATATCCACCGGTGCTACGGCAGCAGTGGGTCTTGTCTTTTCTGTGATGGCACTTATTCAGGCGTTTGGTTTCTTCTGTGGTCAGGGTTCGGGCAATTATCTCTCCAGAATGCTGGGAGCCGGCAATAAGAAAGAAGCAAATGATATGGCTTCTTCGGGTTTCGTGCTGGCGCTTATAATGGGTATGATCGTAGTCGTGCTTGGAAATATATTTATTCATCCCCTGGCACTCTGGCTTGGAGCAACTCCAACAACAATAGAAGATACGGAAAACTATATGAGGATTATACTCATAGGTGCTCCTTTTATGATGGGGCAATTTGTTATAAATAATCAACTTCGTTTTCAGGGAAGCGCCATATATGCTATGGTCGGACTGATGTGTGGAGCAATAGTAAATGTAATCCTGGACCCGCTCCTTATAATAGTTTTCAAGATGGGAGTAAGCGGTGCAGCGATAGCTACCGTATCCGGTCAGTTTATAAGTTTTATAGTTCTCATGATCGGAAGTACCAAGGGTGAGAACATCAGATTGAATATAAAAAATGTTCATCTGAACGCACATTTTCTGATTGAGATAGTAAACGGCGGAGCTCCTTCATTTTTCAGACAGGGACTGGCTGCAACAGCAACGCTTCTTTTGAACAATTATGCAGGAAAATATGGTGGCGATGCTGCCATAGCAGGAATGTCGATAGTTACCAGGGTAATCATGATCATGATATCTGCACTGATAGGTTTCGGTCAGGGATATCAGCCTGTATGTTCGTACAACTTCGGAGCCGGGCTATACGGCAGAGTGCGTGAAGGATTTTTCTTCTGCGTCAGATGGGGAACAATATTCCTCTCTTTTTTCGCAGTGATTTCATTTGTCTTTGCGCCGGATATAATAGGATGGTTCAGAAATGATCCGGATGTGATCGCTGTTGGTCAGACGGCACTGAGATATCAGTCATGTGTACTTCCCCTTGCTCCATTTACAATAATGACGAACATGATGCTTCAGTCTATGGGACGGGGAGTCAAAGCAACGATAACATCCTCTGCTAAAAACGGTATATGTTTTATTCCGTTGATATTGATTCTTCCGCATTTTTTTGGCATATTAGGTGTGGAGATAACACAGACTTGTGCGGATGTGCTGTCTCTTGCTATATCGATACCGATGGTGTA
>JAFZXD010000139.1 GCA_017616955.1 Eubacterium sp.
GTACCTGGTACTTCAATTTCAAGTCTGAACCATATATTTGAATCCCAATCAGGATCAAAAAACCTCTCTAAATTAAATTTTGCTAAACCATTAGCATCAGTGTACTTACTGATTTTATATAATCCGTCTGGTTTTCCACCTTGTTTATTTAAACTAGAAAGTGTGACTTTAGCGCCTTTTATTCTAAGTTTATATACTCCATACTTATCATTAGTTTCATGATTTTTTCCCTCATCTTTATTGTAACTGCCTACAAAATTATCAATAAATTCTTCAGGTTCCTCTTCATCATATGCATGAACAAGCACAGTAAAGTAACCATCTGAATCTTTTCCGAACTTTTCAGTCGGAGTCGGTTCAGGATCATCTTTTCCCTGACTTTGTCCCTGAGGATTGGGGTCCGGATCAGGATCAGGATCGGGATCGGGGTCCGGATCAGGATCGGGATCGGGGTCCGGATCTTCCTCTTTCTCATCCAGTACCTTTTCCGGCTCCTGTTCAAGCTCTTCTTCCTGCTGCGGATTCTCTCCTTCAGCGAGAACAGAAAAAGCATTCAACGGTAAAAACGTGAAAATTAAAGCAGCCGCCAATAAAGCGGACAAAAACTTCATAAACCCGGATTTAGAAATAATCATATATACCAACCCTCCTAAAGCATTCTCCTAAATATACATTATACAATTAATCATATATTTTATAAATATGTAACAAAAATGTCATTCTATCAGTTCATTTTCCATATAAGAAGCTAAAGATTCAACCACTTCGCAATTAGCGGTTGCTACAGCCTCGGCAGGAGCACCTGCGACAGCTGTTGCCGGTGCAGGAATCGTAGCTGCAGGTACTGAAGCAGAATTCTCAACAAGGATAGTAGTCTCATTGTTATTAGTAAGAATCGTTGTCTCATTGCTTACTAAAACCGTTGTCTCACTGTTCTTTGATTCAAGAGCTGATGTCTTGAACTTCTCGGTACCGACACCTACCCTGCCGGTTTTACTCGGTTTTGTGACATGAGAATTCGGATCAGAAGAATGTACCAGTTTTCCTGAATTGTTTTTATTATGTTCCTGGATCTTCTGAATGGACTTTTTTGCTGTTCTTCCCGATAATTCACCTACTGCTTTAGGAATATCCAGCAGGAAAAACAAAGCTACAGAAACCAGAAATACAAGTCCGGATGCAATAAAAGATGCCATTGATATTAAATTCAATGTTTCAACAGTCATATGTCAGCCCCCGTTCTCTTCATGAACTGTCCCATAAGCAGCTTTGATTGCTGTAGATGTATCCGGCATATTTGAGACGATCTTCTTTTTCATATCTCTGGTCTTATCAGTAGTTGTATCAACTAATTCAACTAGCGTTTCAATCTTTGTATAAAACTCCAACATTTCGTCATAGGAAACACCGTCTTGCTTAAACTTTGTTGCAAACTGCTGTATAGCAGCTCTTCCCATATCAAGAAGTTCAAGACGGACAATCTCACTTTCGTTTTCATCGCTGGCCAGATTATCAATCAAAGATTTCATATCCTTAAAGAAAGGTTCGTATTCTCCTCTGTCACTGGCCTCAATGACTTTAGTCGAAATATCTCTATAAAAAACACCAATTCCGGAATAAGCTTTAGCCATTCCTAAATTCTCATAATCCTCAGAAGCATATTTAACAACATCCGAAAACCAAGGCAAAGAACTCTTACCTCTTGTTAATTGATTATTTGATCCATTACCATCATAATCATAGTAATACCAGTATAGTTTTCCTATCTCAAAACAAATTTCGACATATGCATCTTGATCTTCCATAAGTGCTTCTTTATTATTCTTTACCAACACTTCAATCTGATCAGCCTCTTTCTGAGTAAATACGGCATCATTTTCCTTATAACACTGAATAAGCGCTGTGTAAGCATCAGGTTTTCCGGCCATATTAGGAACGGAAATGCATTCCTCGTAAAGTCTGATCTTCTCATCGTAATCACTATTCTTTGAAGCTTCATCCATCAGACTCTCATAATTATCTGAAGCAACACTGGAAGCAGAAAGGCTTACAACAATACCGGAAATAAGCAAAACAAATGACATAAAAACAGTAATCAGGAACCAAATCAACTTTGCGCGTTGCTTGCGTTTATAAAGCGGTTCAAGATTCTGATAGTTCTCAAGATCATACATCAACTCGGCGCACGTCTGATATCTGTCATCAGGATTATCTTGCGTACACTTGAGGATAATGGCATCCAAACCACGGGAAAGTGCCGGATTTACAGCCCTGATAGATTTATCGGTAACCAACGTAACACAAGGGTTAACGTTAGTAAGCATGTGATACATAGACAAACCTAAACAATAAATATCGGTTCTAGCATCTGTTCTGCCAAGTCCGCCATATTGTTCAGGCGCAGCATAACCCCTGGTTCCAATACCAGTAGTCTCTCCTGTCGCCACATCGTAAGTCTTTGCAGTACCAAAGTCGATAACTTTAATATTTCCGTCCGGCTTTAGCATTACGTTGGCCGGCTTCATATCACGATAAATAATCGGCGGTGTTCTGGAATGAAGATATCCGAAAACATCACACAACTGCATTGCCCATTCAACTACATTAGCTTCAGACTGGGCACCTGTCTCTTCAAGGATGATATCAAGGGATCTGCCCTCGATATAGTCCATAACGATTATAAAACTGTCTTCATCTTCAATAATATCTACGATACTCGGGAGATTAGGATGATTTAACTTCTTCAAAGTCTCTATCTCAGCCATAAGACCGGCACGGACTGTGTTAAAATCCATCGTACCGTCTTTACGGACTTCCTTAACTGCCCATGTCTTATTAGCCTTTTCATTAATAGCCATATACACGACGCTCATACCGCCGTGACCTATCTCACTTAAAATCTTGTATCTTCCGTCAACTAAAGAACCTATCTGAAGCATTAACTATCCTCTCATCCCGCATAGGTTCTGATGCCGATAACAGTAATGTTATCGCGCTCTTGACGTTGTTTGTTTGCCTCAACCAATGCCTGCATATTTGCCTGCATCTGAGGCTCACTAGTCATAACCGACGCATTCATATAATTAAAGATCTCCTCAGGCGTTATCTCATGCCTGAATCCGTCACTACATAACATATATACAGAATCCTGCATTACATTTCCAACAAAGAAATCCGGCACAACTTCAACAGATGCGCCTATGCATTGCAGGAGCACACTCCTTCTCGGATCTTTTTCAGCCTGTTCAGGAGTTAGTTTTCCCAGTTCTATTTCTCTTGCAACTACTGTCTGATCCTTAGTAAGAACTCTTATTTGATTGGTAATCTCATATGCACGAGAATCACCGACATTTATAATAAAAAAATAAGATTCGGTCAAAAGGATTGCGACCAATGTGGTTCCCATATTGGTTCCGAACTGTCTGGCATAATCCTGAATCTTTTTGTTAAAAGACAGAGCTATTTCATTCCATTCAGCTTGAATATCATTCTCATTGAATCCGGTTGTGAGCAGTTGCGGAAGCCTTTCTTCAGACCAAATTCTAAAAGCGTTAATAACAGACGAACTAGCTACCTCACCTTTAGAAAGTCCTCCCATACCATCACAAAGAACCGCCAAAACAACATTACCCTGATTAGTTTTGAACTGTCTTACAAGGTAACTGTCTTGATTTGTGCTCTTAGTGAGCCCTATATCCGTAACAGCCGATATAAGGAAATTCATTAACTGTCTCCATTATCTCATTTGAAATTCAAACTCTTCGTTAGCAAATCTCAAACGATCACCTATACTTATTTTTACTTCAACACCACTCTGAATCATGTCACCATTTATAAATGTATGATTTGTTGAATTTGTGTCTTTAATATAATACTCGCCTTCACGTAATGAAATCTCTGCA
>JAFZXD010000140.1 GCA_017616955.1 Eubacterium sp.
ATATAAAACATATGTGGTATACGGGATCCAGTCTTCCGGCAAATCGATACCTCTTGAATTATTATCTGTTATCTGTAGCCACTCTTTATACTCGTCATAAGACAGGTTGTATGCCGGATTCGTAAAACCGTTTTCCACAGCAGGAATCCTCTGAAGCATTTCATATTCCGGTTTTCCCATATCCAAAGATAATTGTTTTAACATTATCTTTTGCATAATCGCCTGTCCCTTTTTGTTTATTGTATATACGCTGTATTTCTTCTATAAATCCGATTTGTCTATATAACTGCTGATTTTCTCGACTAAGGGATCGCTCCCTCAGACAAGATAATTATATCATCCAGGTTAAGTTCTCTTGATAACTTTTTATGCTGCAGATCCATCAATTGAATATGGTTCTGCTACTGTCTCCAAAAAATATGAGTTCGAAATTTAGTGGCTTTGGGGTGGCTTGTTCATGTTAGTAATCACCACGCTAAATTTAATATGTATACACATCACACTTGGCTGTTCTTGTCACGCAGTCAACAACATAATTGCCTCTGTTGGTAACAATATGCCAGGAAAGATTAAAGTTATCGTTCTCGGTGCACCAATTGCTGTATACGAGTTCTGCATAAAACACAGTTGTCTCGTTGTTATAGCAGATACCGCTTGCGATTATAAGCGCCTCGTCCAGTGTAATCGGTGTTATCGTGTCTGATCCGCTGTTTGAATAGTTCGAGCAGTCTATCATCAGATCAGATATTCCGTCCACACCGATCCTAACCTTTACTCCGCCATCAAGAATACTGATATTCTTATCAGTTCGACGCTCGAAAACATGGACATGAGCATCCATCTCTCGGGTCGCTCTCTCATATGTTGCTTGATCTTTAAGAGAGATACGGAGCTTAAGTAATCCGCTTTGGCTCGGAATAGAAACCCGATCCTGACCTACTATTGCAGCTGCTTTCTCCTGTGCAAGAGCAATGCTTTCTTCCGGCAACATATTCATCTGAGGAGCTTGATACTCTCCACCGCGTTCACCTGTTATCATTGCATCATAAAAATGCAGTTCATTATTCGTTTTGTTGATCCATATATATCTTTTAGGCAATGAAGGATCCGTGCTGCTATACATGATCTCCGTATCAGAATCTGAATCCTTCTTATAGTTGCTTCCTAAGAGACTGCTAGTAAGATTCTTCTGCTGATCAGCATCAATACTTCTGATAAGTGTTGCAGGGTAGGACTGATTCAGGATGCCGGCATCAGGAAGTGTAGCATCTGAACTTACTGCTATCTTGTTTGTGTTATTTTCGGAACCTGAAGAAACATACTCAGGTATAGATATAATCATTGTCTTTGTTCTGCCGGTATCCTTAAGGCCTTCCTTCTGAGTATATCCAAGCTGTTCATGATCTGTATATACACGGACCCACTCACCAAGATCTTCTACTACAATAACTGTTGAACCATTATCCAAGCCATCAATTATGGCATCTTCTGAGACTTCAGGTTTGCTGCGCAAAAAAGCTCCTTTGATCACTACCTCATATATAGGGTATTCATGAGGCATATCATTTTTCCAAACACCTTCAGGTGTAAAATCTTCCACCGGCAGTTGAATCAATCGATTTTGTATTGTTGAAGAATCTTCAGGATCTGCATATTTATAAGCTGCCATCGCCGCTTCTGGCGACACCTTATATAATTTAGTGCTTGTATCCCTTGATTTCTGAATCCTTACATAATTCTCTGCTCTGAAGCAAAGCTGGAAATACTCCCCATTGTTATTTACAAATACGTTAACCCCTTCTCCATCAAGACCATCAGGAAAATCAACACCGGCCTCCTGCCATTCAGAAGTATTGAATACTCCCGCAAGTTCTTTCACTGTATTCTCATCAGCATCAAATACACATGGTACGATCCCGATATTAGACAAGCGGATCCTCGCATTTGATATATCTCCGAAAGGGGCATTCGAAGCAGTGTTATCTTCAGGAATAGCTGTCGTCGGATTGATCAAAGTACAGCCGGAAAAAGCAACCAGTATCGCCATGCAAAGGGCTAAGGCTTTATAGCTCTTCTTTGATGGAGTCTTAATACTGGCTATCCTTTTCTTCATTGTCTTGAATTCACTTCGCATTCCTGCGGATACAGTAAAGCCGAAAGCAACTTCGGACTGCTGTCTTAAAATCTCAAATAGTGACTTGGCGTATTCCGAAGAGTATTCTCTTCCGAGAAGTCTTATCGCTTCTTCATCGCATGCTAACTCGCAATCGATTCCGGACAGAAAGAATGCTGCCCAGACAAGCGGGTTATACCAATTGAGCGCTAATACTACGTATCTCAATACGATCCAGAAAGGATCACCATGCTTATAGTGGCATGCTTCGTGACAGATAATGTATTCATTGTTTCCGTCAGACTTCTCATCAACATATATCTTATTGAACAGAAGAAACGGAGTGCCTTTATATTTTATTGCGTATATCTTAAGTCCGCAGGTCTGATCCTGACGGATAAAATACCTCTTGCGTCTACAGTACAGAATGAATCCGATGTTATAAACCGTAAATGCAAATATCAGTAAAGCGGATACTGACAGGCTTATAGTCGTAAGCAGATCAACTATATTCAGAGGCGTTTTGTTCTCAACAGCCCTGTTTTCCACGCTGTTATACTTATTTGTTTCAGGATAGACCGTCTGCTCTTGGTTATTACTATCAGGTTGGATCGGCTCGATATCTACATTACCTGTAACGTTTTCGGAAACAACTTCCGACTGCGATGTTACAACCTGTACGGCAGGTGCTTCCAGGATTGGCAAGTTGATCTTAAGGAAAGGTGATACGATCATGTAAACCGGAATAATCAACCACAGAGCATACTGGTGCTTCTTCAGGATCTTCCCGTCTGAGAGTTTTCTTATGATCATTATGAGTACAGCTAATACTGAGATGCCGATTATATAACGCAGCATATTATATCTCCTCGATCATTTTCTTGATCTCTGCTAACTGTTCTTCAGTCAGCGCATCTGAACCTATGAGATTGGCGATCATAAGACCGACGTTGCCTTCGTAAACCTTGTCTATGAAAGAATTTGTCTCTTCAATTTCAGATTCTGTTCTGTCTATTGCAGGATAGAATTTCTTAGTCCTGCCTACCTGCTCATAAGTAACCATGACTTTCTCGATCATTCTCTTGAGCAAAGTTATAATCGTATACTTCGTCCAACCGGTACTATCAAGAAGTTCTCTTGTAAGTTCGGTAAGTGTCATACATTTATTTTTCCAAAGACAATTAGCTATTTTCCACTCAGAATCTGTTAATCGCATAATGAAGTCTCCTTTTAGTTGGTTGACTCTTGTCCACCAAATATAACACGTTGGTGGACTGTTGTCAACCAATGTGTTGTCACGTATATTATTCAGCGCTTTCATAACTATGCACTAACGACGGGGTAATTGACCAAGATGTTCATCCTCAAGTTACACTTTTCTATTCCATGTCTCGCCGTAAAGCTCGCTTCCGCCATCAGACAGTTGCAAAACTTTATGATCATTCTATATTTTTCTAGTGTTTGGAAAGTAATATTACTGTCGTTTGGGGCGGAACGCTGGCTGTTATCCTGGCTAAGCTAAAAAGGAAGACTTATGAGGTGACCCGCATCAAGCATGATGAGGCGGAACGGATCAAGAGACTAGGTGTCTATTACATGTGTATTGATGATCTTCCGCTGTAAAATTACCTGAAATTATTGAAGCCTGCGAGTTGTTTTTCGCAGGCTTCTTAGTTAGTTATATTCACGATTTAATCATTAAACATTTTCACTGGAAGTTTCAACCTCTTTATATTGTCTTTAACTATTCCATCTGATGAATTATATGAATCTATCGCGTCAAGCCATGGTTGATCCAATCTAGGCATAAATCCTTTTACTACCCTCTCTGACAGTTCCGCCCTCAAGACCTCATTGTCATTAAACTGATCAAACCAAGGTATCACATATTGTTCAATTGCAGATTTTACACTATTAAAACTTTTTTCTGCAGTCTCTTCATCTGCAAAATCAAACCATAGGTTTCCCATATTCAAGAAATAACTAATTCTTCGTCCCAATCCAAAAACTATATAATCATGAGGTATATATAAGGGCATCAT
>JAFZXD010000141.1 GCA_017616955.1 Eubacterium sp.
AACTTATGGAGAAATATAGTGGAGATTCAAGTGCACTTGAAGATTTCTATCTTGATGTTGTAAGAGGAGGAAAAAAAGCATGTTAAATCTTATAAATATGAATGTTAAAAGATTATTTAAGACACGGGCGTTATATGCTACCACGATTATACTTTTTGGTCTTTTCTTTTTTATTGCCCTATTTGCAGCTAAGTCCACATTTGATGATCTTTCAGATGAATTGATAGGCTCCGGAATGATTTTTATGCTTGTTGGAATCTTCGCTACGGTATACAGCGATGAAGAGAGAAAAAGTGGTTTTCTTAAGAATCTTGATGCTTCAAAAAAAAGTAAAATAAATATTTTTTTATCCAAGATTCCTGTGATTTTGCTATATAATACAATACTTGTACTTACTGCATTTGCCGCGCTGTTCCTTGGCAAGATGGGAAATGGAGCAACTACTGCGAGTATATCCGCTTATGTACTCTTTTTACTTTTTAGAATTCTAGCAGGAACAGCATATGGAACAGCGTTCCTTGCTATCTACGAGATAGCAAGAGGTAATGTTGTTCCGACTATACTTACAGTTTTTGCTGCATTTAATCTTCATGGAGTACTTATAAATATGGTAGAGAAAGGGGTTGGTATGAATAATCATATTCTTTCAAACAATCTAATTGTATCAAAAGCTATGCAGATAAGTGTTGCTCAGCCATATAATTTTATAAGCGTACTGCTTGTTGTTTTTGCCTGGATAATTCTTTACAGTATTATAGGTATGATCATTTTTCAGAAGAGAGATGTGTTTTAAATAATGTATTGAGAATGTAACAGAGAAAAATAATAGGAGATACGTGATGAAAAAAATATTTAAAATATTAGGCAGAATAATATTGGGACTGATTGCGTTATTGATGGCATTTGTGTTATTTACAATTTTTTTTCACAGAATAAAGACCAAGAAAGAAATCAGTGATTTAAAAGCAAAGGGTTATTACAATCCTGTATCTGTTGGAGATTATAGTCTTAACGTTTCGAGCTTCGGGAAAAAAAACGGTAATCATACGGTAGTCGGTCTTGCAGGACTCGGGATGGGAGATTTTTCCGTGTCAGGAAGAAAGATGACCGAATCTATAGAGCAAGATAATCTCGTTGTATTTGTTGACCGAGCAGGATATGGACTTAGTGAGGATACTAATAAAGAAATGACTAATGAGAATATCATTGAAGACTATCGTTTAGCATTAAAAAATGCTGGAGTAAAGCCGCCTTACGTTCTTATGGGACACTCTGTTGGTGGCACGTATGCCAGCTATTGGGCAAGTAAGTATCCTGATGAGATTGAAGGCGTGGTTATGCTTGATGGAAGTGTGTGCACGGATCCGAGTTATTGGGAAAATACCGAGGAGAAAATGCAAGATTATACTTTTCTTGCTAAAACAGGTATGTTAAGATATGTTCTCAGAAAAGAATGGAATGTATGGATGGATGATATATCAGACGAAGACAGAAGATTATCAGATGCACTCATCTTAATGTCAGTTGATTCAAATACAATAAATAACGAGGATCAACTCTTTGCGCAGAATTGTAAAACGGCAGCCGATTCTTTAGTAGTAAATAATGTTCCAAAGCTGTATATAGGAGCCACCTCAGGTTTGATGACCAAAGAAGATGTTATAGAATATAATAAGTGGCAAAATGCTCAGATAGAAAAATACAAATTAAAAAAAGATTTACTGCCTACAGAGTACGATGATAATGATGAGGAATTAGTGGAAATCCTTGAAATATGTAAACGTGATAGAGAACAGCTAAATAATTATGCGAACAAACTGGGAAACTGTGATATAACGTATCTTCCGGGAGACCATGTTATATATTGGCAAAAACCTGAAGAATGTGGAAAACTCGTGAAAGACTTTATTGATGGACTCAATTAATAAAATTCGGAAGGCTGACAACACCGCTGTCAGCCTTCCGAAATATATTAAAACTATGCATTTGCAGAAATAACTTCTACTTCAGTCACTCGATTATCTTCTGTTTTTTCTCCTATGAATACAAGTGCTATCACAAGCAGGATTGCTCCAAGAATCACTATAGGAATATACATATTTTTAGGAACTTCATATCCTGTTAAGTTTAAAGCTGTCGAAAAACTGTTATTTGCGATATGCATAACTATTCCAGGAATAAGTGAACCTGTCTTGACTCTGAGTATGTTCATTACAGCTCCAAGAAGAGCAGCCCATGCAGCCCAGAGAATCTGTCCATGACAGAGACCAAATATGATTGATGTAATAACAACTGCAATCCATGTACTCATCACTCTGTCTAATCTAGAGAATAAGAATCCTCTGAACACCACCTCTTCAAGAATCGGTACTACTATCGAAGTTGCCGCAATTGCCTGCCAAAGAGGCGCATTTGCGAGCTGTGCATTTCCCTCCATCATCCCTTCAACAAGATCTTCGGGAATCGGAAAAACGTATAAACCATATGTGAAGAAACCTATACAACCGGCTGCTGCCACTAAAGCAAGAACAATTGACTTGGCAGAAACCTTCTTAATAGATGCTTCTTCAGTAAACTTATGCTTTCTAATCTTTGTAATTACAAAATACGTCGTAAGTACTATGGCAGCTATTATGAGGTTTAAGATTCCCATATTTCTCATAAGCATATCTGTCAAAGTCGTCGCATCATCCATTCCACCATTCATTCGTGCATAGATTTGAACGCCAACGGAACCGGCTATTCCAACTATTACTTGTGTTATTAAATATACCAGAAAGTAACCCAGTCCCTTACCTGTTTCTTTGAAAAAGTTTTTCATGTTTATACCATCCTTTCACGTTTTATAGATTTGTTATGATTGGATAATACAACATTATTATTCCACTTTACGAAATCTGTTGTGAGTTGTCGGTTATCTGTCGCGAATCGTTTTTTGTTGATCACTTATATCGCATTTCGAACCGCCGAAACAAATCTTCGCATCTTCTCTGGGTCCTTGACTCCATCCGTCTCTACCCCGGAACTCACATCCACGGCATAAGGTCTTATTTCGGTCATTACCTGCTCTATATTGTCGCAGTTCAGTCCGCCGGCCAGAAAGTACGGTCTTGTTATATTTCCCAGTTTGTTCCAGTCAAATGTATTTCCCGTTCCTTTGCCTGAATCCAGAAGTATATAATCCGCCGATGACCGCTCAGCAGCTACATATGACTCATTGTCATTTACCACAAATGCCTTTATCACCTTACAGTTACTTCTACTCTTTATACGTTGAATGTATTCTTCGTCTTCCGAACCATGAAGCTGCGCTATATCTATTATTCCTTCATCAAGAAGAGAACATACGAAGTCCTCATCCGGATCAACAAATACACCAACAGCCTGAATTCTATCATCCAACTGCTGTCTCAAAAGCTTTGCCGTTTCTTTGGATACATTTCTCCTGCTCTTCTCCCAAAAGACAAAACCAATATATTCCGGGAGAAATTCATTTGCTATATCGATATCTTCCGGTCTGGAAAGGCCGCATATTTTAACCAATGTATTAGAATGCTTCATTCATTATCACCATTACATCTATACACTCTTTAGTGTATGTATAAGACTCTTCTTATCTCTGCTTCTCATCAACATCTCTCCAATAAGAACCGCATCCGTTCCGTTTTCTTTTAGTACCTTTATATCCTCCGGTTTTGACATTCCGCTTTCCGATACAAATGTCACATCATGCGGAACCATCTCTCGAAGTCTGATACTGTTATTTATATCCACCGAAAAGTCCTTAAGATTACGGTTGTTTACACCCAGAACTCTTGCACCTACATTAAGACATCTATCTACTTCCTCAGCATCATGTGCTTCAAACAGACATGAAAGTCCCAGTGTATCCGCTATCTCAAAATACTGTTTAAGTTCCTTATCCGACAGGATAGCCGCTATGAGCAAGATGGCTGAAGCGCCCATAAGTTTAGCCTGATATATCATATAAGGATCAACAGTGAAGTCCTTTCTCAAAACCGGAATACCAACTTCCTTCGTGATTGCCTTCAGATATTCATCGCTTCCTTTAAATCTGTCAGGTTCGGTGAGACATGATATCGCATCCGCTCCACTCTCTTCATATTCCTTTGCTATCTCGAGATAAGGAAAATCCTCAGCGATTATCCCCTTGGAAGGAGATGCTTTCTTTACTTCGGATATGATAGACAGCCCTCTCTTTGACAGAGCTTCCTCAAAGGGATAATCATATTCCTGCACTTCCATCTCCTGAGCCGCCAAAAGCTCAGCATCTCGCTGGATATTTCGCGGAGTATATATCTCTTTATGCTTTTCTATTCTTATTCTTGTCAGATTGGCAAGTTCATCCAGTATCATATCTATCCCTCATACATATATATTCTAACCTTGCCTGGCAAGGTTGCATTTTATCGGTTACTTACTTCAATAAACTTCTCAAGTGTTTCTGTTGCTTTTCCGGATGCAATGATTTCTTTTGCAAGCTCGATTCCGTCTTTCATAGAATCTGCTTTTCCACCTATATAAAGAGCAGCCCCTGCATTAAGAAGAGTTGCATTTCTCTTAGGTCCTGTTTCTTCTCCGCTCAGGATTCTTCTTGTTATCTCAGCATTTACAGATGGATCGCCACCTACAAGATCTTCCTTCTTACACATCTCAAATCCGAAATCTTCCGGACGGATCACACTTGTTCTGTACCATCCGTCTTTAATCTCACATATAGTTGTTGGTGAGCTGAGAGAGATTTCATCAAGCTTATCCTGACCGAAAACAACCATTCCTCTCTTAACTCCAAGATCTGCCAGAACCTGAGCAAGTGGCTCAACAAGATATTCATCATAAACACCAAGAAGCATTTGTGTTGGTCTTCCCGGATTTGTAAGAGGTCCGAGAATGTTGAATACAGTTCTGAATCCAAGTTCCTTTCTGATAGGACCAACATACTTCATTGAAGTGTGATACTTCTGAGCAAAGAAGAAGCACATTCCGACTTCCTTCAGAAGCTCAACACATTTGTCAGGATCCTGCTGAATATTTACACCAAGTGCCTCAAGACAGTCAGCTGTTCCGCACTTAGATGAAGCTGCTCTGTTTCCGTGCTTAGCAACTTTCATTCCACTGGCTGCAGCGATAAGAGCTGATGTTGTGGATATGTTAAAGCTATGTGCATTATCTCCACCTGTTCCTACTATTTCAAATATCTCCATTCCTGTATCAACAGGGATTGCATTATCACGCATAGCAGCAGCACATCCTGCTATCTCATCTTTTGTCTCTGCTTTTGCACTCTTTGTTGAAAGAGCAGAAAGAAATGCAGCATTCTGAGTAGGTGTTGTTTCACCACTCATTATCTCGTTCATTACTGTATAAGCCTCTTCATAAGATAGATCCTGCTTGTTAACGATTTTCTCAATAGCCTCTTTAATCATTTATATATACCTCCGCGTTTATGATTCATTTTATTTTTTTATGAAGTTTGTGAGTATTCCTATTCCTTCCGGTGTAAGGATTGATTCCGGATGGAACTGGAGTCCGTAGATTGGATATTCTGTATGTTTTACAGCCATTACTTCCCCGTCATCGTCCGAAACAGCTATAACCTTAAGGCATTCGGGAATGGTTTCCTGCTTTGCCGCCAGTGAATGATATCTTGCCACCTTAAGCTTTTTTGAATCTCCCGATCCATCTTTTTCTCCGACGCCGTCAAAGATTGCATCATCTTCTATAGTACAAACGGACTGTTTTCCGTGCATCAGTCTCTTTGCATATGTAACTGTGGCACCAAATACTTCGCATATAGCCTGATGTCCAAGGCAGACACCCATGATTGGAATCTTTCCGCCTATCTTTCTTACCACATCTTCACAGATTCCCGCATCTTCCGGTTTTCCAGGTCCCGGCGAGAGTATAATGTGTGAAGGATTTAAAGCTTCTATCTCCTCTACGCTCATTTCATCATTTCTGATTACTTTAATATCGGGAGTTATCGTTCCTATCAGCTGATACAGGTTATAAGAAAAACTGTCGTAATTATCTATTAAAAGTATCATTACTGCTCTGCCTCCCTTCTAAACTAACTCACTTGATTTGATGGCGCTTACTACTGCCTTTGCCTTGTTTATGCACTCCTGATATTCCTTCTCAGGAACCGAATCAGCAACAATACCTGCGCCACTTCTTACAAAAACTTTGCCATTCTTCTTATACGCTATTCGAATGGCGATACATGTATCCATATTTCCGGTAAAATCTATATATCCTATAGCCCCGCCATATATTCCACGCTTATTATTCTCCAGTTCGTTTATAAGCTGACACGCTCTGATCTTCGGAGCTCCCGAAAGAGTTCCCGCAGGAAGCACAGCCTCTATAGCATCAAGTGCGTCTTTGTCATCTCTAATAATCCCTCTGACAGTGGAACCTATATGCATAACATGTGAGAATCTCAGAACCTCCTGATACTTCTCAACCTCAACTGTTCCGAACTTACTTACGCGGCCGAGGTCATTTCTTCCCAGGTCAACGAGCATATTGTGCTCTGCAAGTTCCTTCTCATCTTTTTTGAGTTCTGCCTCAAGAGCCTTATCCTCTTCAGGATTTTTTCCTCTAGGTCTTGTTCCCGCAAGCGGAAATGTATGAAGCACGCCATTCTCCAGCTTAACCAGAGTCTCCGGAGATGCACCTGCTACCTCAACATCCGTTCCCGAAAAGTAAAACATATATGGTGAAGGGTTGATGGTTCTGAGTACTCTGTAAGTATTCAGAAGACTTCCGCTGAAAGGTGCTTCCATTCTGTTGGAAAGAACTATCTGGAATATATCTCCTTCAAATATATGTCTCTTTCCTTTTTCAACCATCTCACAATACTGCTTTTCATTGAAGAATGGTTTGAATTCTCCCTCAACCTTTCCTTCCGGTTCTTCTGCTTTCTTTCCATTCTTCAGAAGGTCGATGAGCTTCTCGAGTTCCTCTGAAGCTCTACTGTATTCGTTGTCAACATCATCCAGTTTTACATTTACTATAAGAACTATTCTCTGTCTGACATTATCAAATGCGATCACCTTGTCAAACAGCATCAGATCCATATCTTTGAATTCATTTTCATCCTTTACATCCGAAGCTGTTGTTGGTTCACTGTACTTAAGATAATCATATGAGAAATACCCAACCAGACCGCCTGTAAACGGAGGAAGATTCTCTATTCTTGGACTTCTGTACTGCTTCAGAACCTGTCTCAGATAATCCGAAGGATTGTCAGTATGCATTACTTCATCGCCCGCTTTCAGTTCTCCGTCGATGCAGCTTATCTCCATACTTGGTTCATAACCGAGAAATGTATATCTGCCCCAGTTCTCATCCGCCTGTGCAGATTCCAGCATATATGTATGCTTAGATGCATTTTTAAGAATTCTGAGCGCTTCTATCGGTGTTATAAAGTCCGATAATATCTCACAGCTTACCGGTGCTACCGTGTATTTATCTCTGCTCAGATTTTTAATCTCTTCCAATGATGGTCTGATTTCCATAATTATCCGGTCTCCCTTCATAATACTAAACTATATAGTCGTGTA
>JAFZXD010000014.1 GCA_017616955.1 Eubacterium sp.
AAATAACTCCTTTTTTAATGTTGACTTTTGAAGTCATAACTTTTATCATTATATCATACGATTCAACCTCTGTTGTAATTCTTTTTTTAGGGGTTGATTTTGCTGAATTTTTATCTTGGAGGACATAAACATGACAGAAGTAAGAGTTTCACTCAATTCAATGGAAAAGGTAAAGTCATTTGTAAATGACATCAGTGGTTTCAAGGCTGATTTCGATCTTGTTTCAGGAAGATATGTTATCGATGCAAAATCTATCATGGGAATCTTCAGTCTTGATTTATCTAATCCTATTCAGTTGAATATATATGCTGATCAGGATGAAGATAAGATTATGGAAGCTATTAAGCCTTACGTAGTAGATTAATAGTCGTTTACCTAGTTTTTTACCTTTTGTAAGTTATTTATCCAAGCCGTTATAAGGAGCGTAATATATCTTTAGATATCGATATATCGCTCCTTTTGTTATTATTTCGGAGTAAGCTATGCTAGACAAAGACATTCGAGAAAAACTGTATGACTATCTGGATGATAGATATGGGAAGGTCAGGACTATAGAAGAGAAGATCATTCTTAAGTCCAGAGCCGATGTGCTTGCCATAGTGGATGGTGAGATAATCGGGATTGAAATCAAATCGGACAATGATACCTATGCTCGCCTTAAAACTCAGATTAAAGACTATGAGAAGTTCTGTGACAGATGTTATGTTGCGGTAGGAGAATCTCATATACATGTAGCCGATCATATTCCTCCGTATTGGGGAATAATCATAGTAAGTGATACAAATGTAGTAGTTAAGCGAGATGCAGATATATCGCCTAAAGTTAAGATAAATAATCAGCTTGATATCCTCTGGAGAGCGGAGCTTGCCGCGATTCAGAACAAATCAGGCCAGCCGAAGCTGAGTAACTGGCGGAGAAGGGATATATATAAGAGACTGGTCGAGACAGCTGGTGAGGAGCAGATTAAGAAGGATATAACCGATGTGCTCTTTGAGAGGGACTATACGATATTTGATAAAGGATTTGATCCGGATGAGCAGTTGCTTCCGGAGCATCTGACTTATGAAACAGATGGAGTTACTCCAACGAGGAAAGTGAGTCACGGAACAAAGAGAAAAACGTCATCCAAATATAAAAGCGTTTCCGGTGATAAGAAGCGTGCGCATGTCACAAATTATATTGCTCCAAGAAAGAAAAAATAATATAAAGTATTTCTACTTGACATCCCCATATTCATCTGTTAATATAACACTCGGTGTAAAGGAGATGTACTTGTCATATGGATACAAGGCTTAGACAATCACTTTTATATGATTTCTATGGGGAACTTCTTAATGAACATCAGAAGGAAGTTTTCTCTGCTGCGATATTTGACGATATGTCATATTCGGAGCTTGCGGAAGAATATGGAGTATCCAGACAGGCCGCATTTGACCTTGTCAGAAGAATAAATAAGAAGCTTGAGCGTTATGAAGAGAGCCTGGGACTGCTGAACAGGTTCACTGTTGCGAGAGATAAGATGGATGAACTTACACAGTCTGTTGAATCACTCAAGGATATGCTCAGGACATCAGATATAGATAGTAAGATCAGCAGATCGTTAAGTAAACAGCTGGATAACATTTCCGGCGAGGCAAAAGAAGTTTTTGATTCGTTTTAAAAGGGATAAAGTATGGCATTTGATAGTTTAAGCGATAAGATGCAGAATGTCTTCAAGAAGCTTAAGAGCAAAGGTCTTCTGGAGGAAGCCGATGTTAAAGAGGCTATGAAAGAGGTTAAGCGTGCTCTTCTTGAGGCTGATGTAAACTTTAAAGTCGTAAAGAATTTTGTAAATAGTGTAACTGAGAAGGCCGTAGGTGAAAATGTCATGAAGGGTCTTAATCCCGGTCAGATGGTTATCAAGATAGTTCGTGATGAACTGGTAACTCTGATGGGTGAGGAAGTGGTTGAGATGAAACTGCTTCCGAGCAATGAGAAGACAATCATCATGATGTGTGGTCTCCAGGGTGCAGGTAAGACAACATCCGTTGCTAAGCTTGCAGGACAGTATAAGAATAAAGGTAAGAAACCTCTTCTTGTAGCCTGCGATATATACAGACCAGCCGCTATAGACCAGTTAAAGATAAACGGTGAGAAGGTCGGTGTTCCGGTATTCGAGATGGGAACCGATCATAAGCCGGTTGAGATAGTTAAAGAAGCACTTGATTATGCTGATAAGAACGGTATTAATCTTGTGTTTGTAGATACGGCCGGACGTCTTCATGTAGATGAAGAGATGATGGCAGAGCTGAAAGAAGTAAAAGAGAACTTTGATGTTACTTACACACTTCTTACAGTTGACGCTATGACCGGTCAGGACGCGGTAAATGTTGCTAAGACATTTAACGAAGAGATAGGAATAGACGGCGTTGTTCTTACAAAGCTTGATGGTGATACAAGAGGTGGTGCTGCACTTTCAATCAGAGCAGTAACAGGAAAGCCTATAATGTATGCCGGTATGGGTGAGAAACTTACAGATCTCGAACCTTTCTATCCCGACAGAATGGCAAGCCGTATCCTCGGAATGGGTGATGTTGAGTCTCTTATCGAGAAGGCCCAGGCAGCTATCGATGAAGAACAGGCTGCAGCCATGGAAGAGACTATGCGTAAGGGTACATTTGATTTTAATGACTTCCTCGCGCAGATGGAACAGATGGACAAGATGGGTGACATCAATGACATCCTCGGAATGATTCCGGGTATGAGTCAGAAACTCGGTAAGGTTGATATTGACCAGAGTGCTATGACAAAGCCTAAGGCTATCATCCAGTCTATGACACCTGAAGAGAGGGCAAATCCCGATCTGATAAATGTAAGCCGTAAGCAGAGAATTGCAAAGGGCTGTGGACTTGATATCTCTGAAGTTAACAGATTCATGAAACAGTTCGAGCAGTCAAAGAAGATGATGAAGCAGTTCTCAAACATGATGGGCGGTAAGGGCAGCAAGAAACGTCGTAGAGGCGGATTCAGAATGCCTTTCGGTTTCTAACATTTTAATTAGTTAATTAAGTCCTGAGGACTTAGCATATAATTATTATATTTATTTTTATTCATGGAGGAATATTAAAGATGGCAGTAAAGATGAGATTAAGAAGAATTGGTTACAAGAAGCATCCTATCTACAGAGTAGTAGTTGCAGATTCAAGAACAGCTAGAGATGGTGCTGTTATCGATGAGATCGGATCATACGATCCAAATCAGGAGCCAAGTCTTTTCAAAGTAGATGCTGATGCAGCAAAGAAATGGCTTAACAATGGTGCACAGCCTACAGAGACTGTAGCAAAGCTTCTTAAGCAGGCAGGTATTGAGAAATAAGACATCGGGAGGTAGATAGGTGAAAGAATTAGTTGAACTTATTGCAAAATCTCTTGTCGATAACCCTGATGGAGTTATAGTTAAGGAAACCGTAGAAGATTCTACTATTACCCTCGAGCTTGCAGTTGCACCGGAGGATATGGGTAAAGTCATCGGAAAAGGTGGCCGCATAGCTAAAGCTATTAGAACTGTTGTAAAAGCAGCGGCTTCTAAGGGTGACAAAAAGGTTATTGTAGATATCAGGTAAATGTTTATTCGGGCCAGAGGGACAGTTCCCCTGGCCTGTTTTAAAAGGAGAACAGATTTGGAAGATTATCTGAGAATAGGAGTTCTGACTTCACCTCACGGAGTCAAAGGAGAAATCAGTGTGTATCCGACATCTGACGAACTGGACAGATATTCGGAACTCACAGATTGCTTTCTTAGTATAAATGGGGAAATGAAACCCGTAAAAGTCACCGGCTGTAAGTATAAGAAGAATATGCCGGTTTTAAAATTTGAAGGAATAGATGACAGGGATTCGATAGAAGCTCTCAGAGGAACTGAGCTTTACGTGGATAGAGAGCATGCCCTTCCGCTTGAAGAAGGAGAATTCTATCTTGCGGATATCATGGGCTTTAAAGTTTCTTCCGATGGAAATGTAATCGGTACGGTAAACGACTATTTTGACAATGCCGCCGATCAGACTATACTTGACGTCAAATGTAATGACGGAACAACCAAGTATATTCCTGTTCTGGACCAGTTTGTCGAGTCGGTCGATATGGATGAAGAAACTGTATATGTTAAGTTGATAAAAGGAATGTAATGATGAATTACCATGTTATGACGCTCTTTCCGGAGATGATTGAGAGTACTCTCAGTCACAGTATAACCGGAAGAGCTATGGAGAAAAAGATAATAAACCTGAATACGGTAAATATTCGTGATTATACTCAGAATAAGCATAGACAGGTTGATGATTATATATATGGCGGCGGTTCGGGTATGCTTATGCAGGCTGAACCTGTGTGGCTCTGCTATCAGGATATCATGAAATCGATAGGACAGGCCGGGACAAGAGTGCTGTATATGTCTCCTCAGGGAAGGACATT
>JAFZXD010000142.1 GCA_017616955.1 Eubacterium sp.
ATGGTAATGTGGAACTATTGGGCACACACTGATGTTATGATGTGGCTTCCATTCCTTTTTGCCGTAGGAGTCAGATTGTCGGAAGAAAAGAAGCTATCCGATATATTTAAACTTTCGCTGATAGTATACATGATGTGTGTTGCAGGAATGCCTGCATTTGCGGCATATGGTTTCTATCTGTTTGTTCCGTATATTATTGTTAAAACTATTTTACAATATAAAAACTTTAAAGAAGTAATGCTGGTGGGAGTTAGATTTATCCTTGCGTTTGTTCTTGGATTCATAGCATCTGCAGCATATGTTTATTATGTTTATAGAATGGCAGTAAAGAATGGATATCTTGAAAGCCGAGGCGGAATGTCAACGGTAACACTTGATTATCCATATATTAAGTCATACATCCTTCCTTTCTTCAGGGATGGATTTAAACTTCATATTAATGAATCGTGTTCATATTTTGGAATCGCGCTTCTGGTTGTTCTTCCTTTTGTGGTGTACAGATTTACAAAGAAGAAACAGTTGTATTGGCTTATCTCACTTGCATTATGTTCGATATTTGCTTATACTCACTGGTTGGACGTGATATATACACATATTCCGGCTTTGAATACATCACTTAAGATTAGAATGATTAATCTGATTCCATTTACTGCTATCGTGCTGGCAAGCATTCAGTTGAGTGATTTGGTAGAGAATCAGGACAGCTATAAGAAAGTCTGGATGCGCTGGCCGGTTTATATTCTGGTAGGTACCTGCTTTGTGCTGATCAGAAACCGTGTTCCGAGAGAACGTGATTTTATGGTTGTACTGGCAGTCGCAGTGATAACATTTATAGCTGTTGAGATTATTATAGTTGCGAAGTCAATATTCGTGAGAAGATTTGCATATATTGTCATGCTTGCGGCGATCATCTTTAATATGACTGATTTTGCCGGAAGCAGAAATACTTTGGTTAGCAAAGGAGCATCGGTTATACCTGAGGCAACCGAAAGCATCTCATATATACAGGAGCATGGAAAAAGCCGTATATATACATTTGATAAATGGACATTTTTCCCGAATGCAAATGTATATTATGGAATCAAGAGTATCGAGGCGCATGGGCTTGTTAATACTAATAAAGATATGAACAGATATATGAAGCGTGTTGATGATGAGGTTTATGCATCTGTAACCGATACCCGAGGAATGAAAGTAGACAATTATAATCTGCTTCAGTATGCCGGAGTTGATATCATTGCCGGTTCTCATGAACTTGATAATGTAGAAGGAACAGATTACAATATGGTCCTTCAGTCCGGAGATGGAATGACTTTGTATCAGACTGATAAATATGCTCCGAGATTTTATCTTGCTTCCGCTTTCGAATGGATGGAGACAAGTAAGCAGGTAATGGGCAGACTATGTGAGTCATATGTCCAGGGCGCAGTTTTTTCTGATGATGAAAAAGTAAAGGGATTGGAATATACGTCACCTTTAGAGGATGGTGACAATATATCAATCGTGAGTGATAAAACGGACGATATAACATTATCGGTAAGCTCAACAACCGATCGAATCCTTGTCTTTAATGAGTATTCAAATGAAAACTGGGAAGTATATGTTGACGGAGCAAAGACTGATCTTCTAAAGGTTAACTATCTGTTTAACGGTGTTAAGGTTTCTTCAGGAGAGCATACTGTAAGATTTAAATA
Organism: Eubacterium sp.; assembly: GCA_017616955.1. Classification (GTDB taxonomy): domain Bacteria; phylum Bacillota; class Clostridia; order Lachnospirales; family Lachnospiraceae; genus Eubacterium_Q. The sequence goes on from JAFZXD010000142.1 coordinate 1,695, forward strand.
CAACGCATATCATCAGATGACATTTCTTTATGTGACAGCGGTAAGCGTATTTGTATTGCTTATTCTGAGTATAGTGTTCAGTATAAAAGAAAGTAAAAAAATCGGTAATTCAGATTGCGAGAGGGATGACACCGAAGCGGATGTTGATGAAGAAGAAACAACGGATAAAAAGGATGCTTCCGCTAAAAGTGTAAATAATATAATTAGGAGAGAAAAACCTATGAAACTTATAATTCAGATTCCATGTTTTAATGAGGCAGAAACCTTGGAGATTGCACTAAATGATCTTCCTAAACATATAGATGGAATCGATGAGATTGAGTATCTTATCATCAATGATGGAAGTAAGGACAATACCGTAGAGGTTGCTAAGAAGTGGGGAGTTAATTATGTTGTAAACTTCCGAAGAAATAAAGGTCTGGCACATGGATTTATGGCCGGTCTTGATGCATGTCTCAGAAACGGTGCAGACATTATTGTAAATACAGATGCTGATAATCAGTATAATGGTGATGATATTGAAACAATAGTTCGTCCTATTATTGAAGGGAAGACAGATATTGTTATCGGTGAAAGACCTATAGATCAGACAGAGCATTTTTCACCACTTAAGAAGAAACTTCAGCATTTTGGAAGCTGGGTTGTTCGTAAGGCTTCAAATTCAGATATACCTGATGCACCGAGTGGATTCCGTGCTTACAGCAGAGAAGCCGCTATGCGTATCAATGTAACTAATGAATATACATATACTCTGGAGACTATTGTTCAGGCAGGAAGACAGAAGATAGCTCAGACTTCGGTTCCAATCAGAACAAACGGCGAGCTTCGTCCTTCAAGACTCTTCAGTAGTATGTTTGGATATGTAAAGAAGTCTATGGTAACTATACTTAGAGCTTACCTTATGTATCTGCCACTTAAGACATTTTCGATTCTTGGAACTATTCCTTTTATAGCAGGTCTTGTTATTGATATCAGATTCCTGGTTCTTTTCTTCCAGGGACATGGTTCCGGTCATATTCAGTCGCTCGTTCTGGGCAGTACATTTATTATGATGGGTGTTATGATATATGTTATCGGTCTCCTTGCTGATGTTATTTCCAGAAACAGAAAGCTTTTGGAAGAGATTGAGTATCATGTACGACGTATTGATTATGATAGATATAGAGATGATATAAAGGCCGATGATGGTTTAAAGTAAACGTTGATAGGTGAGGTGGATAGTGGAAGACACTGATTATATAATAACTAAGAAAAGTATAATCCTGATTATTGCAGTATGGATTCTTTCTATAGGAATAGTTTACATTGCAGTATGGCGCGGCGTATACAATCTAAATCCACTCAATCTAATGTGTGATTGGGAACCTTGGAGGAGTTTGGGTTTTCATAAGGAAGGTATCTACACGTCAGATACTGCGGATGCACTTATTCCAAGAATTTACAATGTATATAATAACAGAGAATCAATATTTTGGAACAGATATGTTGGATTTGGGGTTGCGTCTTCTCCGGACGTATATCTTAATCCGTTTAATCTACTATTTGTCCTTCCGATGAAATATGCAATACTGTTTAAATCTATACTTAAGTTCTCTATGGCTTATTTTGGGATGTGTTTATTGTTGAAGCAGCTTAAGTGCAAGGATATGGCTGCGGTGATGGGAGCGGTTACTTATGCTTATTCATCGGCAATGGTAATGTGGCATTTTTGGCATCATACTGAAGTTATGATGATGGCACCTTGGGCACTCATGCTTGGAGATAAGCTTATACATAAAAAAAGAAATCTGGAAATGTTCTGGCTTGCAATCATTATATTTATTATGGTTGTAGTAGGTATGCCAACATATGCTGCATATGTTTTATATATTCTCGGATTTTATATATTGATAAATACTATATGGGAATACAAGAAAGACATTAGAAGTATATTCGGTGTTTATTTTAGATTTGCCGGTTCAGTTGTTCTTGGTATTATAATGTCTCTTCCATATATCATTTATACATACAATACGGTTGTAAGTAATGGCTATACGGAGAAGAGACTTAGACAGTCTAGGTCTACATTGGATCCGATAGCGCTCAGAACTTTTATTCTGCCGCTCTATAATGAAGGACTAAAGCATCATCTCAATGAAACCACAGTGTATGTGGGAGTATTTGCTCTACTTATGTTGCTTTTTGTTTTTATAAGATTTACAAAAAAGAAGCAATTATTCTGGCTTATATCATCAATAATAATAGCGATTTTTGCATATACACATTGGTTGGATTTTATCTTCAAGAGAATACCGGCAGTTAATTCATCACTTAAAACAAGGGTCATATCGGCACTTTGTTTTACCATGTCTGTTTTAGCTGCAATTCAGTTAGATGATATTTTAAAAAATAAAGAGATATATAAGAAAAAATGGTATCTCAGATATCCTATATATCTGGCAAATTTTTTATTGTATGGATATATATTTATGAATCATAGAGACGTTACAGATCAGCTTAGAAATATTGCATTTCTGGGGATAATAATAGTCGGACTTGAGGGGTATATTCTCTTTTCACGCAAGACTATTAAAGCAATCTGTTGTTGTATGACGATAGTGGCGTGTGTATTAAATATGACTCTTTACATAGGCGGCTATCTTCCATATTCTGATTCGAAATCGGAGATTATTCCTGAACCGACAGAAACTATAAAATATCTTCAAGATAATCTTGGAGACAGAAGATACATTCCGGTTGGTAGCGGTTGGATGTTGTTCCCGAACAGCAATGTATTTTATAAACTTCATAATGTTGTTTCACATGATCTTCATAA
>JAFZXD010000143.1 GCA_017616955.1 Eubacterium sp.
TCATCTGACAGCAGCATTTTTTAATACAATTACAACATTTATGAAATGTTGGGTAATCTGATATATTTGATATAGAATGAGGTCGGATGAAATGACATTTAATATTCATTATTTATGAATTTAAATTTAATTATTATTTTCATTGAAATTTAAATATATTTAAATATATATTTTCTTATATAAATAATAATAGTAATATAGAAAATAGTTCTAAAGGTATTTCTTATAACAGATAATAAAACTCATGTATTATACAAAACTTAAAAACGGATGTATTATAGTCATCGTTGAATATCATTTATAAAATGCGATTGACTAAAGAAATTAGAGGTTGCTAAACGACGTGCTCATATGCATGTTCGTTAGGCAACCTTTTTTAATCTAAAAAAGGAATGGTGATTAAAATGTCAAATATTGATTTATCTCTTCCGTCAGTGGAAATAAGAGAAATAAGACTTAACTCATTAACATCATATTCGGGTCAGGCTTCGGATCTGGTAAAAAAAGCACAGGTTAGACAGCTTAAGGATGAACCGAGACATTTTATGCAGTGTTCGGGATGCTCTATTACAAAAGCTGCATGTATGGCAGTGCTTATCCAAGATGCGGTTGTTGTTGAACATGGTCCGATAGGATGCTCAACTTGTCTTCATTCTTTTGATTTTACATATCTTAATAATGGTAAACAGAGAGGTCTTGAGTCTCCTTCACAGAGAAGGATTTTTTCTACAAATGTTCAGGAAAAAGATACCGTGTACGGAGGAGCTGAAAAACTGAGAAAGACGATTATCGATGCTCATAAGAGAACAGATGCCAAAGCAGTATTTGTCCTGTCTACATGTGCAACTGCGATAGTCGGTGATGATATATAGAGCGTATTTGATGAAATGGAAGAAGAACTTGGAATTCCGATCGTATCTATAGTATGCGAAGGTTTCAGATCAAAGGTATGGACAACCGGCTTCGATGCTGCTTATCACGGAATTGCGAGAAAACTTATAAAGAAAGCTGAACAAAGAAAGGATAATGTCATAAATGTTATCAATTTCTGGGGAAGTGACAGATTCACAGACTGGTTCAAACCATTCGGATGTGTTCCGAACTACATAACCCCATTCGCAAGTGTAAATAAACTGGCGCATTCCAGTGAAGCTGCCCTTACAGTTCAGGCTTGTTCAACTCTGGGAAGTTACCTCGGTGCAGCACTTGAACAGGAATTTGGAGTTCCGGAACTGCCGACCGCTCCACCTTACGGTATTGCTCAAACAGACAGATGGTTCCGAGCTATAGGAAAGGCACTTGGTAAAGAAGATATAGCAGAACAGGTTATAGCCGAGAAAAAAGAAAAGTATCTCAAAAAGATTGAAGAACTCAGAGAAAAATTTAAAGGTAAGAGAGCATTTGTCACAGCCGGTGCAGCTCACGGACATGCACTCATGGCAGTGCTTGGAGAACTGGGATTCGATGTTGTCGGTGGTTCTATATTCCATCATGACAGTGTCTATGATTCGGAGCGTAAGGAAAATGATCAGCTTGATCTCAGATTATCAGATTATGGAGATGTACAGAATTACAGAGTATGTTCCAGACAGGAATACGAGATAGTAAACGCACTGAATAAGCTTCATCCGGATATATTCATTTCAAGACATTACGGAATGTCACTGTGGGGAGCAAAGCTCGGTATTCCAAGTATTCAGATAGATGATGAACATTTCTGCATGGGATACGAAGGATTGGTTGAGTATGGAAAGAGACTTATAAATGTCATGGAGAATAACGAATTTGTTCAGAATCTTCATAAACATGCGATCAATCCATATACAAAATGGTGGTTCGATCAGGATCCGGACTACTTCAAGAAGGAGAACTAGAAAATGGCAGGATTTAATTCATATGTTGAACAACCCAGATATTCATGTGCGATAGGAGCTATGCAGAGCGTCGTGGCTATTCCGAAAGCTGTACCTATACTTCACAGCGGTCCGGGATGCGGAGAAATGGTATCCGGATTTTTTGAAAGAAGCAGGGGATATGCCGGTGGTGATACAGCACCTTGTACGAATTTCAATGAGAAAGATGTTGTATTCGGTGGAATAGATAAACTCAGAGATATTATCACGAATACGTATAAGATACTTGATACCGATCTTCAGGTAGTACTTACAGGTTGTACAGGCGGTATAGTCGGTGATGATATAGAAGGTCTGGTACAGGAATTCCAGGATGAAGGCAGACCGATAGTAGCCGTAGATACTCCGGGATTCAAATGTAATAATTTTGTTTCTCACTGTCATGTGGTAAATGCGATCATCAATCAGTATGTCGCAGAGCATGATGATTACGATGAGTACAGAACAGAGAAGAAAACAGTAAATCTCTTCGCAAGTATCCCTTATCAGGATCCATTCTGGAAGGGTAATATCAGAGAATATAAGAGACTTCTTGAAGGGGTAGGTCTTAAGGTAAATGTATTATTCGGACCGGAAAGCGGTGGGGTAAAAGAATGGCAGACTATTCCGGAAGCAAACTTCAATATTCTTGTTTCCCCTTGGTACGGAAAACCTATAGTAGACAACCTTAAAGGAAAATATGGTCAGCCATATCTCTGGTTCCACCATATACCTATCGGTGCAAATGAAACCGAAAGATTCCTGAGAGAGGTATATGCATTTGGTAATGAAAACGGAGCAGAACTTTCTGAGAAAAAATTTGAGGCATTTCTGAAGAAAGAGATAAATGCATACTATCAGGAGATTGATAATCTGGCTACATTTCTTCTCGAATTCAGATTTGGGCTTCCGAACTTTGCACATGTTTTCCATGACGCAAGTTATGTTGTAGGTATAGCGAAGTTTCTTCTTCACGAAGTTGGGATTATTCCTAAGGAGCTTTTTATAACAGACAATACTCCCGAGAAATATCAGAAGGATATAGAGGATGATATAGCTAGTATAAGCGATAAGAAGGAAATACCGGTATACTTTGAGCCTGATGCAGGAAAGGCACAGGAAAAAGTAAGAGAGGCAACACATGACGGAAGAGGTATCATTCTTGGTTCCGGATGGGACCAGAAACTCGCAGAAGAAAAGAATTATGACTATCTTCCAATCTCGATTCCGAATTCTGTAAGACTTGTACTTACAACAAATTATGTTGGATTCAGCGGTGGTCTCAGACTGATAGAAGATATCTATAATACAGCGCTGACTAAGTATTAATATTCCGGTGTATTGAAAGGAGAGAGTTATATGAGTGTTAGAGTTGCATTTTCAACAACAGAAGGAACTATAGTGGATGAGCATTTCGGACATGCACTTTACTGGGATATATATGATATCGGAGAAGAAGCGGAATTTGTAGAAACCAGAAAAGTTAAAGCACAGTGCAGCTGCCATGATCCAAAGATTTTTGACATTATGCTAAGCAGCCTGAATGACTGCTCGGTTCTATTCACAGCCAAGATAGGTGAATCGGCTGCGGCTTATGTGATAAAAAAAGGCAAGAGAGTTTTTGAAGCGGCAGGAGACCTGTATGCCATAACAAAAGAATTGGTTGATAAACATCTGCTTGATTCGTTAAACGATTCGAAGAATAAACAAAATGAAGAAATAAGGAGAGCATCTTAGGATAGATGAGTTTTGAAGATTTAAAGAAAAGACATCCGTGTTTCGCATTGGGGGCGAAAAATAATAATGGACGAATACATTTGCCTGTAAGTCCGGGATGTAATATCAGCTGTAACTTCTGCAGGATATCTATAAATGATAAAGAGAACCGTCCGGGAGTTGCATCAGGAATCATAACTCCCGACGAGGCAGTGGAAGTTGTGGAGAGGGCTGTTAAAGAAATGCCCGAGATTCAGGTTGCGGGAGTTGCAGGCCCCGGTGACACACTTGCTACACCATATGCACTTGAGACATTCAGGA
>JAFZXD010000015.1 GCA_017616955.1 Eubacterium sp.
TAGTATGAAGAAGGTTCTGGTAGTTGATGACGAAAAATTGATAGTAAAAGGTCTTAAGTTTTCACTTGAGCAGGATGACATGGAAGTAGATACAGCATTTGACGGAGAAGAAGCTGTTGAGAAAGCTAGAGCGAATAGTTATGACATTATGCTTCTGGATATCATGCTTCCAAAGCTTTCTGGTCTTGAGGTATGTCAGATGGTCAGAGAGTTTTCGGACGTTCCGATCATTATGCTTACCGCTAAAGGTGAGGATATGGATAAGATCATGGGACTGGAATACGGTGCCGATGATTATGTAACGAAGCCATTTAACATTCTTGAGGTTAAGGCTCGTATCAAAGCTATCCTCAGACGTAACAGCAAGAATGATGATCTTAGACCTGCAACTTCGAATATCATAGAGAAGAAGGGACTCAAGATTGAGACTGATTCAAGACGAGTATTTATTAAGGGGCACGAAGTAAGCCTTACAGCTAAAGAGTTTGATCTTGTAATGCTGCTTGTATCAAATCCAAACAGAGTTTATTCAAGAGATGAGCTTCTGAATGAAATTTGGGGAGCAACTTATCCCGGAGATGCCAGAACAGTTGATGTACATGTCAGAAGACTCAGAGAGAAGATTGAGACACATCCGGCAGATCCTGAGTATATCCATACCAAGTGGGGCGTGGGATACTTCTTCCAGGACTAGGGTGTTGAATGATATACCATAGAATTTTTAAGAGTATTATAGGGAAGGAACAGTGTGTTGGTTCGCATTGTTCCTTTTTAAATATATTTTTGTGACATTTAGCTGGTGATGGAGGAAAATATAGGATTGAGAAACAAACTAAAACAAACACTAACCAGTTTATGGACTGGAGAGCTTGCTTCGGTATTATTGTTTTGGGGAACTTTTTTTCACTTTAAAGGAAATCATTTAGATAACAGGGCATTCATAGCTATATTCTATTCACTGTTGATCTTGAGTTTGATTCTTGTTCAAGGGGCGGTGTATTGGATGATCTTGATAAAAAGGCTTTCTGATCCACAGTTTGGCGAGAATACAGTTGGAAGTATATACAGAGTATTGAAGATATCTGATATGGTATTAATATGTTTGGGAATCCCTCTGCATATTTGCCTTCATAATTCTGCTATCACAACACTGATCTCCTCGGCATTGTTGATATTTGCTTTTGTTGAGTGGGTCAACTATTTTCAGTGGAGACTGTCATATAGTTACAATCCAGTTGTTGTAATAAGATACACTATACGAGGGAAGTTGAAGAAGAGTAAGATTGCAAAGGAGATAGAAACGATATAAACAAGTTTGAATCCCATTGTGTTTCTATTGTAAAATCTTTAAAAATGAAGTAAAATCGTCATTGTGTATCCAAGTTACCGGGAAATAGTGACGGTAATAATATCTGAGAAGGAGTTTAGAACATTGGAAAAGAAGATTATGCTTGGAAATGAAGCTATAGCTCGTGGTGCCTGGGAGGCAGGAGTTAAAGTTTCATCAGCTTATCCGGGAACCCCAAGTACCGAGATGAGTGAAAACCTTGTTAAATACGAAGGTGTATATGCTGAGTGGGCACCTAACGAGAAGGTAGCCGCTGAGGTTGCTATGGGAGCATCTATTGCCGGTGTAAGAGCTATGTGCGCTATGAAGTGTGTAGGTCTTAACGTTGCATCAGATCCTCTTTATACAGCATCTTATATCGGAGCAAAGGGTGGACTTGTTTACCTCGTTGCAGATGATCCGGGACTTTACAGCTCACAGAATGAGCAGGATACAAGACGTATCGGTATCTCAGCTCACGTTCCTGTACTTGAACCATCTGATTCAGAAGAAGCAAGAGTTTTCACTAAGAAAGCATTTGAGATATCAGAAGAATACGATACTCCTGTTATTCTCAGAACAACAACACGTATTGCACATTCACAGGGTGTTGTAAATCTTGAGGATAGAGTAGAAGTTGAAGATAAAGAATACGTAAGAGACCCAGCAAAGAATGTTATGGTTCCTGCAAATGCCATGAGACGTCATAAGTTCGTTATCGAGCGTGACAGAAAGCTTGCAGAGGATGGAGCAACAGATAAGTTTGCTGATATCAACAAGGTTACTTACGGTGATACAACAACAATAAACGGAGAGGCAAAGAAGCTTGGATTCATCACAAGTGGAATCCCTTATCAGTATGTTAAGGAAGTATTCCCTGAAGCAAGCGTACTCAAGCTTGGTATGGTTTCACCTCTTCCAAAGAAGCTTATCGAAGAATTTGCATCAAAGGTTGATGTGCTTTATATAATCGAAGAACTTGAGCCTGTTATCGAGGAGCAGGTTAGAGCATGGGGAATCAACTGCATCGGAAAGGATGTATTCCCTCTTGACGGTGAGTACAGTTCAAATATGCTTCGCGAGAAGATACTTGATATGGATCTTGATCTGTCAGATCCTGCAAATGTACCTGTACGTCCACCGATCCTCTGTCCTGGATGTCCACACAGAGCTACATACAGCGTGCTTAAGAAGCTTAAGATTCACGCAAGCGGTGATATCGGATGCTACACACTTGGTGTTGCAGCTCCGCTTTCAGTAGTTGATACAACACTCTGCATGGGTGGTTCAATCTCTATGCTTCATGGTATGGAGAAAGGTAAAGGTAAGGACTGGGTTAAGAACTGGGTTGCGGTTATCGGAGATTCGACCTTCCTTCATACAGGTGTTAACTCGCTTATGAACATGGTTTACAACCAGGCTACAGGAACAGTTATTATTCTTGATAACTCTACAACAGGTATGACTGGTCATCAGAATCATCCTGCAACAGGTAAGATGCTTAACGGCGAAGAGACATTTGCCATAGACCTTGTAAAGATCTGTGAAGGAATGGGAATCAAGCATGTAAAGGTTGTTGATGCATTTGACCTTAAGAAGCTTGAAGAAACAATCAAAGAAGAAGTTGCAAGAGATGAGCTGTCAGTTATCATTTCACAGTCACCATGTGCACTCCTTAAGACATATGTACCAAAGGGCAAGTGCTTCGTTGATACAGAGAAATGTATGAAGTGCGGACAGTGTCTCGTACCGGGATGTCCTGCAATCAAGAAAGATAAAGAGACAGGATTCTCAATTATAGACGAAACAATGTGTAACGGATGCGGACTCTGCCAGCAGCTTTGTCCATTCGATGCTATACAGCTTAAGACTACAAAGTAGTCATATAATTAGATAAAAGAAGAGGAAGAGAATATGGTTACTAATATAATGATAGTAGGTGTAGGTGGTCAGGGAACCCTCCTTACAAGCCGTATACTTGGTGGTCTTGCTGAGACAGCAGGATACGATGTAAAGCTTTCAGAGGTTCACGGTATGGCACAGCGTGGAGGTTCCGTTGTTACTTACGTCAGATATGCAACAGAAGGTGAAGTAGTTACTGAGCCGATCGTAGAAGAAGGATATGCAGATGTACTTATCGCATTTGAGAGACTTGAGGCACTCAGATATGCACACTTCCTTAAGAAGGAAGGAGCTCTTATCGTAAATGATCAGAGAATCGATCCGATGCCTGTTATAACAGGAGCGGCTGAATATCCTGACAACATCCTTGAGGGACTTCGTGAGAAGTATAAAGTATATTCAATCGATGCTATGGCAAAGGCAGAAGAACTTGGTAATACAAGAGTATTCAACACAATAGTTCTCGGAATGGCAGCACGTCATATGAACTACAGCAAGGAGCAGTGGGAAGATGTAATCAAAGCCAAGGTTCCACCTAAGACAGTAGATATAAATATTGCGGGATTTGAAGTAGGATACGCTAGTATATAATATTAAAATCTAAATTTTAAGATAACTTTAAGGTTATACGGTTTATTAATACTGAATAATTTGGTAAGATGCAGACAGAGCGA
>JAFZXD010000144.1 GCA_017616955.1 Eubacterium sp.
CTATGGGATGTAAGGCTGCAGTTAAAGGAAACCAGAAGATAACTGTTCAGGAAGTGGAGACTCTTATGGACAGACTTATGTCTCTGAAGGATCCGTATACCTGTCCGCACGGACGCCCTACAATCATTAAGGTTACTAAAGCTGATATGGACCGTAAGTTTAAACGTATTGTGAATTAAAATCATGAAAAAATTAATTATTCTAACAGGACCGACTGCTGTCGGAAAAACAGAACTATCTATTAATCTCGCCAAAGCTTTAAACGGCGAGATTATTTCTGCTGATTCGGCGCAGGTATATAAAGGTCTGAATATAGGAAGTGCAAAGATAACAGAAGAAGAAATGGACGGTGTTGCTCATCATCTTATAGATGTATATGATGCGAACTTTTCTTTTGATGTTACAGTCTTTCAAAGAGATGCGAAACGTCTTGTTGATGAGATAACATCGAGAGGTCATATACCTATAGTTGTCGGGGGTACGGGATTCTATATACAGGCTCTTCTTTATGACATCGATTTCACTGATGAAGATTCTGTTATCGAAGGTAACATTTCCAAAGAGCAGATAGAAGATGAGCTTACTTCAATCTCCGAAGATGTTGACGCTCTTCATGAGAGGCTCAGAGCAGTGGATCCTGTTTCGGCTGAAAAGATTCACAAGAATAACATTCGTAAAGTTATAAGAGCACTTGAGTTCTACAAGCTTCATGGGTATCCGATATCTCAGCATAATGAAAATGAACGAAAAAAAGAAAGTGTATATGACAGTTTCTATTTTGTTCTTAATATGAACAGAGATAAGCTATACGACAGAATCAATAGAAGAGTTGATATTATGAGAAATTCCGGGCTTATTGAAGAAGTTGAAGGACTTCTTGCAGATGGTGTGCTACCAACAGCAACATCTATGCAGGCTATCGGATATAAAGAGATAATAGAAGCAATACTTAATCTCTATAAACATAAAAAAGAGGCCTCAGATGATAATACAAACGATATCTCAAAAGATCTGATGACATTTCTCAATTCAGACAGATATCTACTTGACATAAAAGGTTCAGAAGAGTATAAAACTCTGATGGACATTGCATTTGAGAAGATAAAACTCAATACTCGTCATTTTGCTAAGAGACAGCTCACCTGGTTTAGACGTGAGAAGAATGTTATCTATCTTGATAAGGACGAAATGACAGAAGAACAAATACTGGAAAAGATACTTTCGGAAGTAAATAATTAGTAACCAAAACAAGGAGTTATAAAACATGGAACAGTCATTAAAAGATTTCTATATTCAGAACGGAATATCCGAGAAAGTCTTTGATTTCTGCAAGGATATTGAAGCATCTTTGATGCCACGTTATGAGAAGATTGATAGAATTGCAGAGTTGAATCAAGTCAAAGTTTTAAGGGCTATGCAAGAATGCAGATTGGCTGAAGAACACCTGGCCGGAACTACAGGATATGGATATAATGACACCGGTCGTGAAACTCTTGAAAAGATATATGCAAAAGTGTTCCATACTGAGGATGCTCTGGTAAGACAGCAGATTACTTGTGGCACTCATGCACTTACAGTTGCACTTGCAGGTAATACTCGTCCCGGAGATGAGATACTTTCTGTTGCCGGTTCGGTTTACGATACACTTCAGGGTGTTATCGGAGTCAGAGACGAGAAAGGAAGCCTTGCTGAATATGGTGTAACATACAAACAGGTAGATCTTGTTCTCAATGAAAACAATAAACCTTTTAAAGATAAAGATATATGGGATTACGATGGTATTCGTGATGCCATAAGCGACAAAACTCGAATAGTTGAGATTCAGAGATCACGCGGCTATGATACTAGACCTTCACTTTCTGTTGAGCAGATAGGAAAGGTCATCAGTTTTGTAAAGAGTATCAAACCTGATGTGATAGTTATGGTGGATAACTGTTACGGAGAATTTGTTGAAGCTATAGAACCAGGTGATGTTGGAGCTGATATGATAGTCGGATCTCTCATCAAGAATCCGGGTGGAGGAATAGCTCCTATAGGTGGATACATATGCGGAACCAAGGAATGTGTTGAAAATGCAGCTGTAAGACTTATTACACCGGGACTTGGAAGAGAAGTTGGTGCATCTCTCGGACTTACCGCTCAGTTTGCTCAGGGACTGTTCCTTGCGCCTACTGTTACAGCGTCAGCACTTAAGGGTGCAATATTTGCTGCCAGTGTATTTGAAAAGCTTGGATATGATGCTCTTCCAAATGCCACTGAAGACAGACATGACATAATCGAGGCAGTGACATTTGGTAAGCCTGAACTTATCGAAGCATTCTGTGAAGGAATCCAGGCCGCAGCTCCTGTAGACAGCTTTGTTAAACCTGTTCCATGGGCTATGCCGGGATATGACAGTGATGTAATAATGGCTGCCGGTGCATTTGTATCCGGTGCTTCTATAGAACTTTCTGCGGATGCTCCTATGAAAGAACCATATGCGGTTTACTTCCAGGGCGGTCTTACATATCCGCACGCTAAGTACGGTATAATGCTTGCATTACAGAAAATGGTAGATAAAAATCTTGTAATGTGGTAAAATTTATCTCTATGTTCTTTTCTGCATCAAAGAGGCTGTATCAGAAGGAGAACATATGAACAATTTAAGAATTGTTGACATGGCTGAAAATGAAAAGCCTGTCGAAAAGCTGATGCAATACGGAGCAGAAGTATTATCGGATGCCGAACTTTTGGCTATCATACTTCGTATAGGGACAAATGATATCAGTGTCATCAATCTCGCCCAGAAGGTACTGAATAATCATCCTGTACACAAAGGGCTCAGAGGTCTCAATTATCAGGATATAAAAATGCTGACTGAGATTCCCGGAGTCGGAAAGGTGAAAGCTTCGCAGATCAAGGCAGTTGCTGAGATATCCAAAAGGATGTCTACGGAAGTTGCCAAAGAAAATGTTCGTTTTGATAATGCGTATTCAATAGCTGATTATTTTATGGAAGAATGCAGATATCTTCAGAAGGAAAGAGTCTATGCGCTGTTTCTTAATACTGCAAATTCACTTCTGTATAAACTTCAGTTATCGGAAGGCAGCGTTGACAGAAGTATCGTTTCTCCAAGAGAGCTTTTTAAAGAAGCACTGAGACATGATGCTACGCAGGTTGTGATAATCCATAACCATCCGTCAGGCGATGCTACTCCAAGCGACATAGACATCATGCTTACAAAGAATATCTATGATATGGGTATTCAATTGGGGATTCCTCTTATTGACCATATCATCATCGGAGATGGTGTTTATACCAGTCTCAGAGAACAAAACTTGATGTAAGGTAGAAATATGAAATTCGATTACAAAAAAGATATCAGTCCTAAATATTTGCTTGTATTTTTCTCCGGAGTATGCATAGTGCTTATCCTTCTTTCTGCATTTTTCCCTCAGACACTTAGATCTGTCAGAAATATCACCGGAAGATTTATCGCACCTATGCAGCAGGGAGTAAATGACGCTGCAAATTTTGTTTATGACAAGTTTGAAGTGTTCGGAGATGTTAAAAAACTGAAAGAAGAGAACGCTAAACTTACCGATGAGGTAAAAAATGTCAGAACAGAACTCGATAAACAGCAGGCTGAAATAGTTGAGCTTCAGGAACTCAGAGATATGTATGATCTTGATCAGCTTTATCCTGATTATAAGAAGACTGTTGCTCGTATCTTTTCTGTAAATACGACTCGTTGGTTCAATGAATTCTATATCAGTAAAGGTCTTAACAATGGCGTTTATGAAGGCTGTAATGTCATGAGTGACGATGGTCTTCTAGGTATAGTTGTTGAATCATATGATGATTATGCTAAAGTTCGTGCAATCATTGATGATAGAGCAAATGTAACCGGTGAGATAGGAAATACCGGTTATATCTGTAATGTAGAGGGAAGTCTTCAGACTATGGAGGAAGGCTTTCTCTATGCTACAGATATAGATAAAAGTGCCATCATCAATATAGGTGATAAAGTTGTTACATCAAGTGTATCGGATAGATATCTTTACGGTATAACCATAGGTTATGTATCAAGTTTGTCTCAGGATTCAAATAACCTGACACAGACAGCCAAAATAACGCCTACAGTTAATTTTAGTGATATTAAGGACGTCATGGTTATCCTTGATAGAAAACAGGAAGTGAACTATTAATGCGTCGAGTAATTACTATATTTATACTTGTTATATTATCATTTCTTCTTCAGAGTGCTGTTTTCGGCTATCACAATGTGATGGGCAGTTCTCCGAATCTTTTACTGGTACTGACGATGTCCTTCGGTATAATGCGAGGCAGAAGAGAAGGGCTTCTTGTTGGTGTACTTTCAGGCTTTCTTTATGATGTATTCTTTGGTTCATTTATTGGACCATACATGATGCTTTTCATGTTTATCGGATACATGAATGGTGCATTTCATAAAGATTTCCTTATGGAAGATATCATGCTTCCCGTTTTTATCATAGCTTTAGATGAATTGGCATTTAATTTTGTGGTATATGTTGCTGCGTTTTTGTTACGCAACAGGACAGACTTGAGTTATTATTTTATTCACGTATTTTTACCACAAGTTTTTTATACAGTACTTGCCACAGTTATCGTTTATAGATTTAACGTGTGGCTGAATAAATTCCTCAAGAAGAAGGTAAAGGAAAATGCGACAACTGCTTAAGGACCTGTATATATCCTTTAAAGAAATCACTCTTGAATATATTAAGAGCCGAGTGTTCCCTGTAACACTCCTTATTATTGTGCTCTTTATTGTTGTTATTAACAGACTTTTCACTCTCCAGATAGAACAGGGAGAGGAATACTCGAAGAGTTTTGAAATCAAATCAGAGAAGACACTTACGGTAGATTCAATCCGTGGAAATATCTATGATGTAAACGGTTATCTTCTTGCTTATAATGAGATAGCATATACGCTTACATTTGGAAACAGTACAGCGCTTCCAGAGACTTCAAAGAGTCTGAATATGTCTGAAAGTCAGCTCAAGAACCGTATCATTGCCAATACATACAGTATTCTAAAACAGAATGGTGATGATATCGATTCATCTTTCAATATCCGTTATAAGGAAGGAAAGTTCTATTACAATATAGACGGAGTTCAGTTAAAGTACTTCTTAAAGGACGTTTATTCCAGAAATACTATAGACGATCTCAAACCTGAAGAGGCAAATGCTACTGCGGAAGAGTCCGCAAAGTACCTTATGGACCTTTTTGAGATTGGAAATGAATATGACGACATAACGACTTACAAGATACTTGCATGCCGTTACAATCTGTGGCTTAACAGATATCAGCAGTATGTACCTGTAGAGATAGCTCATAATATCTCTGAAAAGAGCAGGGCTGCCATAACAGAGAATAAAGACAATCTTCTTGGTATGGAGATACAGGTTACATCAAGCCGTCATTATAACGATGCAAAATATTATTCTCAGATAATCGGTTATGTCGGAAAGGCTTCTCAGGAAGATATAGATTCTTTGAATGAGAAAGCCGGAGAAGAAAAATATGATAGTAATGATGTAGTCGGTAAAGAAGGTATCGAGCTTGTATACGAGAAAGAGCTTCATGGAATAGATGGTGAGAAGACTCTTTTTGTAGATAATCTTGGAAAAGTTTTGGAAGTAACCAAAGATACTGCTTCTGTTGCCGGAAATGATATATATCTGACAATCGATACAGATCTTCAGAAGTATTGTTACGATATGCTTGAAAAGAAGCTTGCGTCGCTTCTTATTTCTCATATAAGCGAAACAGCAGAAAGTTCAAAAGAAATAATAAGCATAAATGATGTATATTCATCTTTCTTTTTCAACAATCTTATAAAGCTTGATCATATGAAGAGTGATAAGGCGAGCGAACTTGAGAAGAGTATATATAAAAAATACACAGAGAGACAGAATAGTGCTCTTGCAACAATCGAAGGTCTCTTGAAGGATAATCCTGTTGAACTTAAGAATCTTGATTCTGAATACAGTGATTATTGTGAATATATCTGTGAGATGCTGAGTGCTGAAGGTATCTACGATGTATCGAAAGTAGACCAGTCATCGGATGAGTTTGTTGCTTATACATCAGATCAAACATCACTTCAGGAATTCCTGAATTATCTGATAAGCGAAGAAGCTATAGATGTTACATCTATTGAAAAAGAGAATCAGTATTATGATTCCGATGAAATGTATAGTATACTTATCAAGTTTA
>JAFZXD010000145.1 GCA_017616955.1 Eubacterium sp.
AATAAGGTCTCCTAAGATATAATACATATATCTTAGGAGGCCTTTCTCCGTTATAGGATTCAGATATGATTTGACTGAAAAGAAAAGAGGATACTATGAATAAGAAAATAGTTATATTAATACTGGGGATTATAGCATTAATAAGTATCATGCTTATATATAGGGAAGAGTGGAAAGGTGGAAAAACTCAGAACGGAACCGACGAGAATATAATAATAAGAATCGACGGGTTCGATGTGAACTATCAAGAGAAAGAAAACTATATATCAATAGAAGATGTAAAAGAACTAAAGCTAGGAAGTACGCAAAAAGATATCGAGCAGATACTAGGAAAACCGGATGAATGGGTTGGTGGAGGAATAACTCAGCCGGTGTATTTTCTGGAGAACAAAGAGGCAGTAGTTTTGTACTATAGATATCCTGAGGTGTGCGAAGAACTTAATAGTGCTATTTTATATGATATTAATGGAAAAGCAACAAAAATAATTCAGGAATAAAAATAATTAAACACAATATTAGAAGGTTTTTTACAAGATAGATAAGTCCGGTTGTGTTATTACTGTTTAAGTGTTACAATTAAGAGTACGATTTATATATAAAGTGTCCAAGTAGAACAGTTGGACGGTTTGTTTTATCAGGAAGGAAAAAGTATGGATGATGTAAGAGAAAGTATTGACATGTTCGGTCATACAGGAACTATTGAGAATATTTTGATAGGAATCGCATACTGGTTAGCAGTTGTGGTTGTTATTCTTTTTGTGTTCTATATAGTAGTTAAGATCAACAACTGGAGACAGTACAAGAAGAATGGAAAGCTTGAGAAGGAAGATTTCCTGACCTAGTATTATAAAAAATATGTCCGTTCGACTCAGCTCTCGCACATTGCGTGATGCTTGAACATATTTTTTATCATCATTGGTTGTGTCAAAAATGAGTTCAGAAAATCTATAAACGAATAGGATAGAGTATGAGAGAGATTGAAGTAAATAAGATTACAGATGAGGTTGCTCGTATCTGTATAGAAGCTAATCTGGAACTTTCAAATGAAATGGTTAGCTGTATTAATAGCGCAAAAGATTCTGAGAAGAATTCTTTGGCTAAGCAGATTCTTGGTCAGCTTCAGGAGAATATGGATATAGCAAAAGAGGATAAGATTCCGATATGCCAGGATACAGGTATGGCGGTTTTCTTTGTTGAGATAGGACAGGATGTTCATATAACCGGTGGAAGTCTGACAGATGCTATCAATGAAGGTGTGAGACGCGGTTATACAGATGGATATCTCAGAAAATCTGTTGTTAAGGATCCTCTTATCAGAGAAAACACAAAGGATAATACTCCTGCTATTATTCACTATGATATAGTTCCGGGAGATTCTCTCAAGATTACAGTTACTCCGAAGGGATTCGGAAGTGAAAATATGAGTAAGCTTGTTATGCTTAAACCGGCTGATGGAATAGAAGGAGTTAAGAAAGTCGTTATCGATGCTGCTAAGGATGCAGGTCCAAATGCATGCCCTCCTTTTGTAATCGGTGTCGGAATCGGTGGAGATTTTGAGCTTGTTGCAAAACTTGCAAAAAAGGCTCTTACACGTGAACCGGGAAGTCATAATGAAATCCAGTATGTAGCAGATCTTGAGAAAGAACTGCTTGATACTATCAATTCACTTGATATCGGTCCGGCAGGACTAGGTGGAGATACCACAGCCCTGGCGGTAAACATAGAAACATACCCAACACACATAGCAGGATTACCTGTGGCCGTAAACATGTGTTGCCATGTAGATAGACACAAAACCGTAATCATGTAATTATTTTTTGATATCTGCGAAGCAGATGACATCATAAAATATGGCTGCGAGCTTGCTTGCTAAGCCCATATTATATGATGTCATGTATTCCGAAGGAATATTAAAAATAATTACATGAATTGAGACTGAGTGTCTAAGTCTGCGTGCCCATCATCGCTGGACAGAAGGCTCGATTATCACGAAGTGATATACAGAGCCGACATACCGCGCAGCGGGATGGTTCAGCGATTGTGAGTAACTCGCATGAAAACCATAATCCAAAACATCAAATAAATTAAGAAGAGAAAGCCATGGAAAAACATTTAACTATTCCAATGTCAGATAATGATATAAAAGAATTACGTTCCGGAGATATGCTTTATCTCTCAGGAACGATATATACTGCCAGAGATGCGGCTCATAAGAGAATGTATGATACGCTTAAGTCCGGTGGGGAACTCCCTTACGATATAGAAGGAAGTTTTGTTTATTACCTCGGACCTACTCCGGCAAGACCCGGTCAGGTGATTGGTTCGGCAGGACCAACAACTTCCAGCAGAATGGATAAGTATACTCCGCTTCTTCTGGATAAGGGGCTGAAAGGGATGATCGGAAAGGGTAAGAGAAGCCCTGAAGTTATTGAGTCTATCAAGAAAAACGGTGCAGTTTACTGTGCTGCTATAGGTGGACTTGGTGCACTTCTTTCAAAAAGAATAGTTGCTTCAGAAGTTATCGCTTATGATGATCTGGGAACAGAGGCTATCAGAAAGCTTACAGTAGAAGAGCTTCCGGTAGTAGTCATCATAGATACAGAGGGTAACTATCTATACGAGAGATAATTAAATTATTAATTATATAAAAAATAATTCACAAGGTAGGTTAAAAGAATGAGAAGTATGAGAAACAGAGGAAATGGCTTAGTGAAAGTACTAATAATCTTAGCCATTGTATTAGTTATTGCAGGAGCAGCATGTGCCTGGGTATTCCTTACTCCGGGTTGCTTTACAAGAGATATGGCGATAACCAGTTTTTTTAAGTCAATAAGTGAAAAAGACGTAGATCTTTATATGAATACTTGTTATACAAAAAAATGGCAGAAGAATTATAAAGTAGACGGACAGGATGCATCTCTTGAAGATTCAGTTAAGGAAGCCTTTGGTTTCCAGTCCGGAGCAACATACGGAAAGGTAGATTTCTCATCATTTGAAAAGCTTGATAAGGAATATGCTGAAAAAATGACTGATATAGTAAGACAGGTTTATGGAATCGATATGAAGGTATCAAGCATTTCAAAAGCTAGTTTCACTATTGAGATGGAATTTGAGGGACAAAAAACAACAACGGGAGTTATCACAAGATATTGCTATAAGTCAGGCGGAAAGTGGTATTTCCTGACAGATACAGAGGTTATTATTCAGCTTGGGTTAGAATAAACTATACTATCAGCTTCATATGTTAGATTAGGGGAGAGACTGAGATATGAAGAATAAATGTATCGTTATAGGGGTATTATGCGCTTTTGTTATCGCTTCTCTATCGGGATGTGGAGAAGCCAAGAGCACGGAAACCATAACCGTGACTATATGGCATGTTTATGGTGAGCAGGTGGATTCACCGCTCAACGATATGATAAATGAATTTAATAGTACAGTGGGTATGCAGAAGGGTATAGCAGTAAAAGCTATGAAAGTTTCTGATACCAACACTATCCACGAAGCAGTACTTAAGTCTGAAGAAGGTGGTCCGGGAACAGAAGATCTTCCGGATCTGTTCGTCGCATATCCCAAAAC